>JALHTN010000341.1 GCA_022865865.1 Anaerolineales bacterium | reverse complement strand
CGTGCTTCCAGCTGCTCTGCTGTTATTCCAAGCGTCTCAGCAAAGCTTGCGAGCATAACTTCGTGGTACGAACCAACTTCGCCATATGCCATTCCACCACCATACCGGCCTCTACCGCCCATCATTTCATGGCCATAACCAGAATTGGTGAATGGCTGCGGTGACTCTGTTTGGGCAAAGACCAGGACCGTTGCTCCAAGCGCGAGCAGTGTTGTTCCAAGCACACCAACAATAATCAATAACTTTTTCATTTTTTTCTCCTTGCTTCACAATATTTTTGAAATTACATTTGTATAACTAGACCTAGGATAACCCAGCCATGTGAAGATTTTGTGAATGGTCTTTGTAGAGGTTGTGAATGTTTGCATCAATTTGGGTGCGCAAGTATTACTTTATGTCATCAGGTTGATTTATCGGTGTTGGAAGAACATTTAATAATACTCAGTAAGTCATCTCAACAATCAAACCTATGTAATTATAATAGTTTGTTTTTGGTTAGTTTATAGTGTAACAAAAGTAATATTCCGGCGTTATCCCTATCAAGTATAGCCTAAAAGTACTATTGGATCGACTTTGGGGAGGTGTCTACCACACAAATAAGGTTAAAAACAGCGCAGAAAAGGCAAACCTGTCGAAAGGCAGGGACGCAAAACTACAGTCTAAATGGCTTTTCAGCCACATGACAGTTGGGTTACCTAGGCTTATAAAGTAGCAAAGAAAAGGTATACCTGTCGAAAGGCAGGGGCACAAAGCTACGGTCTAACCGGCCACATGGCCGCATGACAGACGGGCTGCCTAGGCAAACGCAAACAATTTCGCCCCTCAGGCACCCAAGACCTGAGGGGCTCACTTTTTGAAATCGAAGGGGTAGTAACTATGGACACTGTACGAAATACATTCCTCATCCTGCTAATCTTGATCTTGGTTTTCGGATCTTTCTTCTTATTGGAAAGACAGGACCAGGTATCAAAAGTTCAAACAACACCACCAAGCACCCGTTATTCAACCAGCGTAGCCTGGCTGGAGGTTTGCGCAGTATATTCTTCCGAACCATTGGGTATTCTTTATGAAGTGTAAGCCAATTGCTCACATATTTCAGATTGACATGCGTATCTTATTGATATGCAAATATAAATCTAAATCAGAGTGTATACACAGTTTTTTTGGTTTTTCGAGGACCGCAAGATGATTAAAAGGAAAGCTCCTGCTCAAATTATTCTCTCGATGCTGCTTCTGGCTGCAATGCTGGCCCAGATTAACTTACATTCAACTACATCCCCAACAAATCTGCACCCATCCTTAGCTGAGATCGCAGCTCAGTCCCCCAGACAGATGGTCTCGGTCATTATCCAGGTGCAGGATAACAAACATGAAGTTGAGCAGCTCGTATCCCGTTTGGATGGAGAGATCACCCGCGACCTGCACATATTGAACGCTTTTACCGCAAAGCTGTCCGCCGAATCAACTTTATATTTGGCGGATGATCCCAATGTCCGTTGGGTATCCTTGGATACTCAAGTCGAAGGTTCCAAAGGGAAACCGGTTAAGGAAGGCATTGAATTCGTTCCTGAACCAGAAAACTACTTCCTCGAAACCCTTAATGTCCAACCTTTGTGGGATATGGGATTACAGGGCCAAGGTATTACAGTAGCTGTAATTGATAGTGGGGTAAATTTAGAGAAAGATCTGCAAATAAATCCCGAAAAAGCAAAACCCGATTCTCGTGTTATTGAACAGGTAACCTTCAACTCGAATTCAGGTCATGCCAATGATGCCACCGGGCACGGCACCCATGTTGCCGGCATCATCGCCGGCAGTGGATACCGCTCGGATGGACTTTATACCGGCATCGCTCCACAAGTCAACATCATCAGTCTAAAAATTTGCGATGACATGGGTATGGCATACGAATCTGATGCTATTGAAGCCATGCAGTGGGTCTTGGAGCACAAGGACCAGTTCAACATCCGTGTGGTAAATATGTCAGTGAACTCCACACAGGAAAGTTCTTATCATTCGAGCCCCTTAAATGCAGCCGCGGAGATCTTGTGGTTCAACGGCGTAGTGGTGGTTGCCTCCGTCGGAAATAAAGGTGCTGGTGGTGGATATAACACTGCAAATGCTGCCCCAGCCAATGATCCCTTCGTCATCACGGTTGGAGCAACTGACGAGCACCAATCTCCTGATCCTTCCGACGATACCCTGGCTTCCTTTTCATCTCACGGAACGACCTCGGATGGCTTCAACAAACCTGAGCTGGTCGCTCCCGGGATCGAAATTATCAGCATTCTAGGACCGGAAAATTGGATTCCCGATCATCCAGACCATGTCGTCATGAATGGTGAATATTTCCGCTTAAGCGGTACCTCAATGTCAGCCCCGATGGTCGCTGGTGCTGCAGCCCTGTTGCTGCAAGATGAACCCTATTTGACCCCGGATCAAGTGAAATTCCGGCTCATGGATTCAGCTCGCTTTTTCGGCGGCGGAAGCGCCTATCTCGATATAAATGCAGCGGTAGCTGGTCATTCACTAGCATCAGCAAACACGGGCGTGACTGCCAGTCAACTGTTATGGTCCGGGGACGACCCGGTATCCTGGGATAGTGTAGCTTGGAATTCTGTCGCCTGGAACAGCGTGGCATGGAACTCCGTAGCCTGGAATTCTGTCGCCTGGAACTCAGTAGCATGGAATTCTGTTGCTTGGAACAGCGTTTTTTGGGGTGATTGATTAATCATCAGGAGTTATTGTCCATCCTCTCTCAGCACAATAGGAAATCACGATGAAAGATTTTTCCTGGCAAACCAAAACCTATATCATCCTCACCATCGTCACCGGATTTGCGATTTTCGCCTCGTTGGCACTCAATTCGGATTGGGGTAATTATTTGTCAATCCTTGCCTTGAGCAGCCTGGCATCCGTGACCTTATTTTTCAAGGTCGAGGGCACAACAAATAGATCACACTACAATATCAGCTTCATGGTTTATGGGTTTACCCTCGCCTTGCTGGGCGTTGAAGCTTGCATCGTCGTAATTGTCACATCGAATTTGGTGGATTGGGCCTGGCATAAATCTCCTTGGTTTATTCAGGGATTCAATATCGCCTCTTTCGTCATCGTTGCTTACCTTTCCGGATTTCTCTACCAATTCATCAATCCCTCGATGTCTTTGGTCTCATTAGAAGGCGTGCTTGGAATTATTACCAGCCTGGCATTTTTTACCTTATTTAATCACCTGCTGATCGCATTGGTGGTTTGGCTGGCTCGTGGGGAAAACTTCTCAAAATCTGGACTCTTCGATGTACTCCCATTGATGATAGATTTCACTCTCCTGTGCATGGGAGCCGGTGCTGCATTGATCTGGATTATTAATCCATTCGCAATTCCGCTAGCCATCCTGCCGCTTTACCTGATCTTTACCACTTTGAAGGTTCCTGCATTAGAACGGAAAACCGAGATTGACTCAAAAACAGGACTCTACAATGCGAAGTATTTTTCCAAAGTATTAAAAAAGGAGCTTGAACGCGCTCACAATTTTGACCGCCCGCTTACGGTAGTACTTGCTGATCTAGATCTGCTTCGCAACATTAATAATACTTATGGGCATCTCGCTGGGGATGAAGTATTAATTGGTGTTGCCAATCTCCTCAAGGACTCGCTGCGCGAATTCGACGTTGTCGCCCGTTTTGGCGGTGAGGAGTTTATCATCCTCATGCCAGAGACGACCCAAAAGGAAGCCTTTCAGGTGATCGAGGAAATTCGCACCACCATTGACCAGACAAAATTCTCGATCCAAACCAGAATCAACCCGATCAAAGTCACTGTTAGTTTTGGAGTTGCCGGTAGGATAAGGTTCTCAGAGACACCTAATGAGATCATTCATAATGCTGATTCCGCGCTTTACCATTCAAAATTATCTGGCCGCAATCGTACCTGCGTATATACTGACCAAGGTTTCGAGGTGCTGTACGAACCTGGCGATGAAATCCCGCTGGACCGAATTAGCCTGCCCGTGGAAAACATTACCACGCACAGCAAATTAGAAAATACACCTCACTCCCTACCGAAAAAACCATCTCAAATAGAACCAGGATCCAAGAATCCCGAACCACCCCCTCAACCCGATGCCAAACCGCGACCAAGCTGGCTTATCAACCTTTTTATCGGTATATTGATCCTGGTCGCTTTCCCATTAAGTCTGTTTATCAATGCTGCAGTTCCAGGTATCGATTGGTTCGGCCTGGTCTTATTTGCATTGATGGTAGTCGTCACAGAAGTATTATCGATCGACATCTATGTTAAGAACACATCCGTATCCACTTCGGCAGCTCCAATTCTTGCAGGAACATTACTTTACGGACCTATTGGAGCGGTGGTATTGGGTCTCACCTTCGCTCTGGTTGCTAAATTTAAACATCACAGCCCTCTTAACCGCTTTGTCTTTAACAGCATCAATCAGATTATTGCTGGATTGCTGTTATCCGGTTTGATCCTGTTGGCTGGTAAAACATTTACCGATTATTCCCTGATCGTACAACTTCTGATTTCCGTGATTTCAGCCCTGCTCGTCTTCCTCAGCACAACGATATTAATTGCCTTGGCGATAAATATCGACGCTGGCATCTCATTCCGGCAAGTGTGGAAAGAAAAATTTAGCTGGCTAACTCCGTATTACATCTCCATGGGATTAATCGCCTATGCGCTGATTTTGGGCTATCAAACTACAGGTTTTATCGGACTAGCTGTCATAATGATCCCGCTGCTGATGCTCCGGCTCAGTGTAAAACAGTACATCGATCGCACCATTTCAATGGTAAATGAGCTGCGCGGGAAGAATCAACTACTTGAAAGTAGTTCAGATCAGATTTCGCTGCTCAATGAAGATTTGTTGATTGCCCTGGCAGAGGTGATCGATTTGCGCGATCCTTTCACGTTGGGTCATTCCCAATATGTGACCCGTTATTCGGTTTTGATCGCTAAAAAATTAGGTCTGCCTCCAGAAAGTATCGAACTAATCCGCAAAGCTGGCTTGCTCCACGACATTGGAAAAATCGGAATACCAGACGCTATCCTGTTAAAACCCTTCCCCTTAACGGAGAAGGAGTACCAGATCATCCAACGACATACCACTCTTGGCTCAGACATCCTGGAAAAGGCTCATTCTCTCAAGCATCTGGCACCCATCGTCCGCCACCATCACGAACGCTATGATGGCAGCGGATACCCGGATCGCCTCAAAGGACAGGACACTCCTATCGAAGCTCGCATCATCGCCATCGCAGATGCTGTCGAAGCGATGGCCTCCGACCGTCCATATCGACGTGCATTGAGTTTCAATCGGATCGAAGAAGAATTAATAAGAAATTCAGGAAGCCAATTTGATCCCATGATCATCGAGACTATGCTGCAGATTTTGCAGGAACGAAATGAATATCTCCTGGTCAATTCCGCAGAAAAACTGACTGTTGAGCAGTGTGAATATGCTTTCGTAAATCCAGAAGCGCATTCAGTAGTTGAAAATTAATCAATTCAATGCAAATTAACATTATTGCTTTGATATCAGTCTGGGAAAGGGAATAGAGTTTGACATAAACCTCACTCCTCACCAGCCAATAGTTTTATCTTTTCCCATGGTGGCAGATTTGACTCTTCTGCTAATATATTCCGTAATTCAAAAATTTGATCCCGCAGCACAGCCGCTTTTTCGAATTCCAAATCTTGGGCCGCGATCTTCATCTGCTTTTCCATCTCAGTGATCAAGTTCCGGATTTCAGATTCAGGTAAACCCGCAGCGCCATCGATTCGGTATTCCGTTTTCGATTCAGCAACAGAGTGCATGGTGACTTGGTCTGTCAGGTCGCGTACTTGTTTGATGATGCTCATTGGTTCAATACCATGTTCTTCGTTATATGCGGCTTGTATTTCCCGGCGGCGGTTTGTCTCATCTAGCGCTCTTTGCATAGAATCCGTGACTTTGTCAGCATACATGATCACCTTGCCCCGCACATGGCGCGCCGCCCGTCCTATGGTCTGGATTAACGCGGTGCCTGAACGTAGAAATCCCTCCTTATCTGCATCCAGGATGGCTACTAATGAGACTTCTGGTAAATCCAGACCCTCTCTCAACAAGTTAATTCCAACAACGACATCGAACACTCCCAGTCGCAGATCGCGCAAAATCCCTACTCTTTCAAGCGTGTCGATCTCGGAGTGTAAATAATGGACTTTCACGCCCATTTCCATCAGGTAATCAGATAACTTCTCCGCCATTCGCTTGGTCAAGGTTGTCACCAGGGTGCGTTCACCACGCTCCACTCGCTGGTTGATTTCCGTAATTAAGTCGTCCACCTGACCTTCAATCGGTCTCACTTCGACTTGTGGGTCTACCAAACCCGTTGGGCGGATTATCTGTTCCACAACTTGATCTGTTTTCTTGAGTTCATAAGGTCCGGGAGTGGCGGAGGTATATATGGTGTAACCCATGTGCTCTTCAAATTCGTCGAAAGTTAATGGGCGATTATCGAGCGCGGATGGCAGTCGAAACCCATAATTTACCAGCACTTCTTTCCGTGAGCGATCGCCGTTAAACATACCGCGCACTTGCGGAATCGTCATATGAGATTCGTCTATTACCAACATGTAATCAGCGGGGAAATAGTCCATGAGGGTCCAGGGATGGGAACCAGCCTCTCGTTGGTCCATATGTCGGGAGTAGTTTTCTATACCCGAGCAGTAGCCCACTTCTCGCAGCATTTCCAGGTCATATAACGTGCGCTGTTCCAGGCGCTGAGCTTCCAGTAGTTTTTCCTCTGTTTTGAAATGATCAATTCTCTCGCCTAATTCATCCTCAATGTCCTTGATCGCTGCCTTCAACTTATCTTCTTCTGTGATGAAATGTTTGGCGGGATATATTGCAATCGAAGACAATTCTCTGCGAAGTTCACCTGTCACAGGGTTAAATTCAACAATCCGTTCAACTTCATCTCCAAAGAATGTGATCCGGTAACCAAATTTATCTTGATATGCAGGGATTACTTCCAAGGTATCTCCCCGCACCCGGAATGTACCAGGGCGCAATTCCATATCATTGCGCTCGTAATGGCTCTCAACCATCTGCCTCAGAAGTGAATTACGCCGGTATACGTTCCCACTTTCCAGATTGATCACCACGCGGCCATAAGCCTCTGGATTCCCAAGCCCGTATATACATGAGACCGAGGCAACGATGATCACATCTTTACGCGACATCAGAGCAGTAGTGGCAGCCAGCCGCAGTCTTTCAATCTCCTCATTTACATCGGTTTCCTTCTCAATGAAAAGATCATGGCGCGGTACATATGCTTCCGGCTGGTAGTAATCATAATAGGAGACGAAGTATTCAACTGCGTTTTCGGGGAAGAAATCTTTGAATTCCGCATATAGCTGCGCTGCAAGCGTTTTGTTATGAGCCATGATCAGGGTTGGCTTTTGGATCTGGTCAATTACCGATGCAATGGTATACGTTTTACCGGTTCCCGTAGCCCCAAGCAGCACCTGATCTTGCGCTTCATTATTGATCCCTTTTACCAGCAGCCGGATAGCTTCTGGTTGATCTCCTGTTGGTTGAAATGGCGCTTGAAGTTTGAATTCCATAAAACCTCTTGGATTAAAGTAAGAAAGTCCTAAACCCTTCTCAGGTGAACATCTGCAAGAACCTTAACGATAACATAATTCGGATTATGACTATAGTCCTGGCTAATTTCCAATCCAGTACAGCAGATTATTCTCTAATATAAATTGGATTGCTGAAGATCCACGCCCGTCTTTTACCCAGATAGCGAAGGAAAACTTCAATCCGGTACACTCCTACCTCGGTGGCAATATAGCTGCATATTTCACGTTTAGTCCACGTTTTGATCACCTTCCCATTCCTAAGCAAGCGACATTCTTCCCGCTGCGGGAGGTGAATCTGCAAAGTAACACCTTGGTTGAGAGCGATCTCATCCCCCATCAAAGCTGTTCCATCTTTGCCCTGGGCAGTAAATCGAAATCCGCGAGTCGCTGCAGGTAGATCGTACCCGATAAATGCATGCCCTTTCGCGAGTGCTTCCAGGATGATGCCTCGATCATGGTTGAGTTCTCCTTTTAAAGGTTTTTCAGTGATCAAGTGTGTATTGACAGCCTGGAAGTGAAATTTATAAGGGAAAATTGTCCTTCGTATGGGTCCCACGGATACCCGAAATGCATGAGCGTCAGAGCCACCCACTGCAACTACCTGCTTACCGCTTTCCAATAACTGGTCCCATTTTTCGATTGCAGCAGAAAACGGTCCCCGACCTACCAATTTAGGATTAAATGCATAGTAAACCGCTCGAAACCAATCCTTCATCAATGACTTGAATTCAGACATTGCATTCCACAATTCAATGCCGGTGAAATTTTCCACCTCCCATTTCTCCCAGGAGATATCCGGCTCACCAAAGGCTGGAGCGGCTGGATCGACCGGGTGGGCAATAAAAGCTAATCCGCCAGCTTTTTTAACGCTGTCTACCAGATGCTGGGTATCTCCTGCAAGATTCGCCATTTCCTTTGAAGCACCTATCACCAGCAAATGATTCTTCTGGGGATTCGCGGTTTGATCATGAACCTCTTCTCCGACCAGCATCAGCACTTTGCGATCTCCTTCCTGATAATACCTGGCCGGACCGGTTACCAGGACATTATGGTCGGTGGTTATGACAGCATCTAACCCGGTCGCCAAAGCGGCGGTAACGATATCCGCATGCGTACCGGATCCGTCAGAGTAGGTGGTGTGCATATGAAGGTTGATAATTAATTCATTCATGAGTCATTTGACGAAACATATAACGGAAGGTATAATCCGCCTGCTAACAACAGTATTTCTCGGAGGCTTTTGTGGAAAGATATTTGGATATTGCGATGATTATAACGTCAATTTCTTTGATTTTTAGCGTCATCTTGCAAAGTAAGGGCGCTGGATTGGGCGGTTTAGGAGGCACCGATACAGGTGCGGTATTCTCAGCCAGGCGGGGGGTTGAAAAAACTCTTTTCAGGCTCACAATCGCAATAAGTGTAGTTTTTTTTGGTTTGGCCATGGCCACTGTCGTGTTTACTGGATAACCCTTGCTCAAAACGAGGACAAGGTCAATAATTCGCCGAATTATGGGCGATTCACGGCCCAGCCGGTGAACGCCCATTTTTGTTACCTATGAGAAAACTAATTTGGCAGATCGTGATCGTAGTTGTTGCTTTGGCCGCAATTGCATTTTTGCTGTTGAGCCAACAACCCTCGCTGCTCCCAATAACACCTGAAGTCAAGCCATCTGCCGGCGGTGTTTACTCCGAAGCCTTGATTGGTTCATTCAACCGATTTAATCCGGTCTTGGATTACACAAATCCAGTCGACCAGGATGTCGATCGCTTGATATTCAGCAGCTTACTGCGCTTCGATGATCGTGGTATTCCGGTCAACGATCTAATCGAGTCAATGGGTATTTCCCAATCCGGTCAGAATTACAACGTTTCACTGCGCCCGAATGCGGTTTGGCATGACGGGCAACCACTCACCAGCGACGATGTAGTCTTCACGATTAGCTTAATGCGTTCAGAGGAACTCCCGTTGCCCGATGATATCCGCAGCCTTTGGCAGGAGGTTGAAGCAGAAGCATTGGATGAACATACCCTCCAGTTCCGCTTACCTGAACCCTATGCTCCATTCTTGGACTACCTGACTTTTGGAATCCTCCCACAGCACCTATTGGGTGATCTCTCACCGGAAGAAATCATCAATTCTGAGTTTAATTTGCAGCCAGTCGGCAGTGGTCCCTTCCGCTTTGACAATTTCCTGGTGGATGGAGATCAAATTAGTGGCGTAGCGTTGACTGCTTTTGAAGATTATTATCACGATCCAGCCTTTATTGAGCAGTTCATCTTCAAGTATTACCCAGACCCGGAATCTGCCATCACAGCATACCAGTCGGGAGAAGTACTCGGCATCAGCCAGGTAACCAATGATATCCTGCCTCAAGCTTTAGAAGAACCCAATCTCAATATGCATTCTGGCCAAGTCCCATTACTCTCCATGATCTTCCTGAACCTGGATAACCCCCAGGTGCCATATTTCCAGGATATCAATGTCAGACGGGCATTACTGATGGGCATTGACCGCCAGCGCATCATCACCCAGCTCAACGAGGGTCAGGCGACTCTCGCACATGGACCTGTCTTCCCGGGTAGCTGGGCTTATTATGATGGCATTGAGAAAATTGACTACGACCCCGAAGGCGCCATTAACATCCTACGATCCGCAGGATACTCGATCCCGGCCTCAGGCAATCAGGTCCGAACCAATGATGAGGGTCAATCACTGTCATTCGATTTGGTTTACCCACAAGGGACAAAATACGAGCAGCTGGCAGAAGCTATCGCCGCGGATTGGGAGAGATTGGGCGTTCAAGCGAACTTGGAGGCTGTCGATGCCGATAATCTGGTAAGCGATTTTCTTGACCCGCGGGATTATCATGCCGCGCTGGTGGATATCAACCTGACACGCTCACCCGATCCTGACCCTTATCCTTTCTGGGATCAAGCACAAATAACAGGTGGACAAAACTATTCCATGTGGAATGACCGCCAGGCTAGCGAATATCTCGAACAAGCGCGGGTTGAATTGGATCGCTCCGAGCGAATCCGTCTCTACAACAATTTCCAGGTGCGTTTTGCCAGCGATCTCCCCGCCTTACCGCTTTTCTATCCGATTTACAATTATGGCATCGATCAACGTGTCAATGGGGTAACAATTGGCTCGTTATATCAACCGAGTGACCGTTTTGCTGACGTGGTCAAATGGTTCCTGCTTGCTGAACGCGCTCTCGAACCAGTCTCGACACAGGTCGAGAACACCCAAACTCCCTGAATTTTTTCGACCAACTATATTTCACAAACCTTGAATTCCGTTTCAAGCGACATTATTACTTGATGCGGTCAGATCTAGCGACTCATGCTCATCATGGGCGCTGGCAAGAACCGTGGGCTCAGCACTGTGCTGTTGAGATCTTATGTCAACCCATTATGGTGTGCGGTCATACAGATGCTTGTAGATGCTGAAGATCTCGTATATCCCCTTAATATAATCGCGGGTCTCTTCGAAGCGGATCACTTCGACATACAAATCCGGATCAGGCGGCACCAGATTCTTCCAGGTCATCGCGTTACCTGGACCGCCATTATAAGCTGCTAGTGCTCCGTAAAGATCACCGCTCATAAACCCCCGTTGTCGATTTAGG
>JALHTN010000038.1 GCA_022865865.1 Anaerolineales bacterium | reverse complement strand
GTCGGCTCTGAGAAAATTTTAATTCTTGATGAACCAACTGCCAGTTTGGACGCGCATGAAACTCAACAATTATTCAGTGTAATGCGAAAACTTAAAGAGAGCGGAGTAGGCATTATTTTCATCACCCATTTTATTGGCCAGGTTTATGATATTTCAGACAGGATCACTATCTTAAGAAACGGAAGACTGATCGGAACTTTCGATACCACCTCGATACCACGGTTCGAACTAATTGCTAAAATGATCGGCCGCAGCTTGGATGACCTCGATGAAATGTCAAAAATAAAGTTGGAAACCAGCAAGCACATTCAAAGTGAGGCGTTATTGAGGGCTAAAGGACTCGGTCGAGCGGGAGGGATATCACCATTCGACCTGGAAATCCACGCTGGGGAAGTGGTTGGCTTGGCTGGATTACTCGGGTCAGGGCGGACGGAAACTGCCAACCTATTTTTTGGGATTGACAAACCGGATTCAGGCTCGATCACCTTTGCAGGGAAGGAAGTTACAGATTACACCCCGCTTGGATCCATCAAACGCGGAGTGGCTCTTTGTCCAGAAGACCGTAAAGCTGAAGGCGTTGTAGACGATCTCACCGTCAGAGAAAATATTGTCCTGGCTATACAAGCAAACAGGGGTTGGTTCAAATATCTAAGCGTGAAGGAACAGTACCAGATTGCAGACAAGTATATCGAAATATTAAATATTTCCACTCCTTCACCTGATCAACCAGTAAAAAATTTGAGCGGCGGAAATCAGCAAAAAGTCATTTTGGCAAGGTGGTTGGCTACTAACCCGCAGCTGCTTATCCTTGATGAACCAACGCGTGGGATTGACGTGGGGACCAAGGCTGAGATTCAAAAATTGGTGCTTTCCTTAGCAGATGAAGGTAAGGCATGTATTTTTATTTCCTCTGAACTGGAAGAAGTTCTACGCACAAGTCATCGCATCGCCGTCTTACGAGAACGAGAAAAAGTGGCTGAATTTAGTGGTGAGGTAGACGAGAATACGATTATCCAAGCCATGGCAGGGAGTGAATCATGAGAGGATCAATAACTTCTTCATTGCGGTGGAGAAGCATCGTCGAGAGCAGATTATTTTTCCCTATCGTTGCCTTTATTCTCATTCTGCTTTTTGATTTTATCTTTATACCTGGTTTTTTCACCATCGAAAATAGAGATGGAAATCTGTATGGGAGCTTGATCGACATTTTCCGAAATGGCTCGACAATTATGCTGCTGGCTATTGGCATGACACTGGTCATCGCTACCGCCGGAGTGGATTTATCAGTAGGTGCTGTCATGGCGATTGCAGCTTCTGTGGCAGGGATTTTGATGAATCCTTCAGCGCTTAGAAACGAGGTATTTTTCGTCACAGATCCAAATTTCACCTTTCAACCGCTATGGGTCGTAATTGGGGCAGCCCTGATCGTGGCAATAATCTGTGGTTTGTGGAACGGAGTTCTGGTTGGCTATATGAGGATTCAGCCAATGGTGGCTACACTGATCCTGATGATTGCCGGACGTGGAATTGCGCAATTGATCACAAACGGGCTTCGAGTTCAAATCACTTACAGGCCATATGCAATACTTGGACAGGGTTGGTATATCCTACCGTTTTCCCTATACCTGGTGGCCATTGTATACGCGCTCGCCTGGCTTTTTACCCGCAAAACAGCGATCGGTATGTTCATAGAATCGGTGGGG
This sequence comes from Anaerolineales bacterium, assembly GCA_022865865.1. Next base: position 7,024 of record JALHTN010000038.1, on the reverse strand, counting down.
ATCAATTTTCGATCCAGCTTTTTCAGCGGCATTGACGAAAAGAAAATTAAATTACTGGTTTATACTTTTTGCGCTTTTTGCGCTGGATTAGCAGGATTAGTGGCCAGTTCAAATATCAGGACATCGGATGCTAATAACATTGGCGTCACCACCGAACTGGATGCCATCCTTGCGGTGGTGATCGGTGGGACATCCATGGCGGGTGGACGTTTCTCTCTGCTGGCCAGCATGATTGGCGCCTTGGTAATGCAGGCAATTACCCAATCCATGTACGCGATTGGTGTTCCAGCATTCGCTCTTCAGGCGATCAAGGCAGTGGTTGTTGTTCTTGTGATCCTCTTAATGTCGGAACAAGTCAGAGGCTTAATCCGAAGGATCGCTTCACCGAAGCAAGAGGTGTAACAATGTTGCAACGGGTGACCAAATTAATTTCGGATAATCGCAAGTTTATTCCCATTCTATCCACGGCACTGCTGGCTTTAGCTGCTTATGGGATTGGAGCATATTTTTTCGTTGGTATGCGAAATCCTCAAGTGTTTTTGAACTTGTTCCGGAATAGTTCTTGGCTCCTGATCAGCGCCATTGGGATGACGTTTGTCATTCTTACAGGAGGCATTGACCTGTCGGTGAGTGGTGTGGTAGCACTGACAACGGTATCTTCTGCGGTATTGCTGAGAGAAGGATGGAATCCCTGGAGTGTCATTTTTCTCATGCTGGCAATGGGAATGACTCTTGGCGCCGTTATGGGAAGTTTCATAGTTTATTTAAAAGTACAGCCATTTATTGCCACCCTGGCAGGCATGTGGTTTGCACGAGGAATGTGTTTCTTTATCAGCGACGATGCGGTCACAATTGACGATCGCATTTTCCAAATTTTTGGAAGAACCAAAATCCTTATTCCGGGTTTGGCAGAAATTGCTACAAAACAAGGGAATCCAGCACCATATATATCCATTCCTGTAGTTATTGGGTTTATCTTATTGATAGTTGCAATCTATATAGCCCACTTAACACGCGTCGGTCGCACAGTTTATTCCATTGGTGGCAATGAAGGCAGGAATGAACAATCTGCCCGTTTAATGGGCTTGAGAGTAGATAGGACAAAATTGCTGGTTTATACCTTCAACGGATTTTGTTCGGCGTTGGCAGGCCTTTCATTAAGTGTCTTTGTATATTCAGGACATGGCTTGTATGCACCAGGTTTTGAGTTGGAGGTCATCGCTTCGGTAGTGATGGGCGGTACAATGTTGACAGGAGGCTCAGGGTATCTTGTAGGTACATTTTTTGGGGTTATTGTTCTCGCAGTAACACAAGTCTTGATCCAGTTTATCGGATCCCTCAGCTCCTGGTGGACAAAAATTGTTATCGGGGTACTCACACTCATTTTCATTGGTGTGCAGACGGGTTTGGCGTCTCGAAAAGACGATCGCCAACGGACCCAAGATCCAGAGGCATTAAAAACTGAGAGGGTTCGCCGCCGAAGGCAAGCGTTCATATGGGGTGGTTTTGTGGTTTTGATCGTGCTCGCATTTATCTTTATTCCTATGTTATTTGGAGGTAATGACACAAACGACTCGCAAGATGTTGCATGCGAGGTAGCTCCATTCCGTGAGGAGCAGGCTGCAAATCATATCGCAGACGGTGCAGTAATTGTATATAACCGGACTGCAGGCCCTTTGTGTGTTGATGAATTGTTTGCAATTTATCCGGATGGGCAAGTTCTTGGTAACGATGGCGTCAACGAAGTAGAAACTCAAGTTTCCCCAAGTGATGTAGAGCGAATACTCACAGCTATAGATGGAGATTACATGTGGTTTACAGATGAAATATACAACACCTACCACAACCCATGCAGGCAATGCTTTGCACACTACATAATAATTTCATATGGTGGTCTGGAGAAGGCTGTAACAGCCGTTGATGGCGGCACGAATATGCCACCAGGTTATGGACTGACTCTGGCTGTTATCAGGTCATTGCTACCAGAGTTAAATCCTGAGCCACAATAGGATCGAAACACCGGGATAAATAGGTTATTGATGTATTCTTAGTTTAATTAATTGAAAAGTTATTTTAGATTTACCAGTGGATTTTATAACACGAGGAGGAGGAAGGATGAAAGCTAAGGAGATCCAAATTGCGGTACTTCTTGCCTTTGCTATCTTTATATCTGCCTGCGCGTATATTGTATTACCTGAAGGATTGGCTAATAAAGAAGTCGTAGACGGATCAGAATTTTGGAGTGCTGAGGTGATAAATGTGAGTAAATCTGAGGCTGGGGATTTGCACATCGACATCACTATTCGGAACGATTCTGGTGGATGGAGTACGATGCAGGCTGTGTCAGATAAACCAGCTGTGCTTACGACCAGCGATGGATCGAATGTAAATTGTGATACCGTTTTTGTCGGCACCGGTGGACATCGTTTTGCTCCAGGTTTTCAAATGCGCGGTTATACCACTGGCAAAAATGATGATATAAATACCCAGCTTCTTTATGTAGAATGCAAGGGCGCAGAAGCAGATGCAGGATCCAAGCTCTCAATCGATTATGTAAGTTTTAGTGGAGAGCTTGACGATTATGATCCAGAAGCAAATAGAACGCAGGGGAATATAGAATTAAATCTTGATGAGATAGCCACCGATTTGACATTTCCGGTTTCTGATGCTGTGGATGGAATAATTCAGGATTCTGGGGTCAGCATTACTGCACTCAGTGATAACGTTATCACCCTCCAAGATGTTCAGCGTACTGAAAATGGTTTCCAATTTACTTGGCAGAATTTCAACCCCACAAAATTTGCCTTGAAAACCCACATCGGTACGCCACCGATTATCGGCTCAGATGGCATCATCTACGGACCGTATGAGACTTTGGATATGGTTTCTGTACCGTTGACCCCAGCAAATGAAAATATGCAATGGACAACAGAAGTCGCAGTTCCGGAAGATATCACGGGTTTTTATATCTTGCTAAGCGCTGAATCAAAAAAACCAAGAACTTATTTACAATATGCCATCGATATAACCGAAAAAGAGTAATTTGTACAAATGGGGGAGGAAAAATCTACTATAATCAGACTGACATCTAAACGTAGATTTGACTAACTAGCTTCGAAGCTTGAGTCGGTTAAGGATAGTCTGGATGTAGATCAGCTCAGTTTCTTCCTCTGCCCCGAGAAAAGGGAGAACCTGCAATATCATTTTGTTGAAAAGGAAGAAAAATGCATCCAAAGACTCATAACCAAACTGTTGTCTTTCCTTTCCTATTGATCAGTCTTCTACTAACTGCCTGCAGCACTCCCGCCTCTACCCCATCCCTTGAAACTTCTGCTGCTACTCCTGAATGGTTTAACTTTGAGTTAACCGACGTGCAAACTGGTGAGACCTTTACCATGAACGATTTTACCGGGAAGGTTGTGCTGGTAGAAACTATGGCTATGTGGTGTCCAAATTGCATTGTCCAAGCAAACGAGGTCAGAAACCTGCATGGGTTACTTGGCGATACCGAAGATTTTATCTCGGTCAGCCTGGATGTCGATGTGAACGAGGAAGCAGCATCGCTTAAAGAATATTCCGAAGGGTATGGTTTCGAATGGCACTTTGCCATAGCTCCCCTTGAAGTTGCTCGTGCCCTTGGCAATCTGTATAGTGCGCAATACTTAAATCCACCCCTCTCACCAATGTTAATCATCGATCGCAATGGCGAAGTCCATCAACTGGAATACGGCAAAAAGACTGCACAAACACTCGTTGAGAGTGTCGAACCCTACTTATCCTTAACCCCATAATTAATCGTGAATATTGCATTCACATCTTTTTTCCTTGGTCTATTGGCAACTACCAGTCCTTGTGTCCTGCCACTTTATCCTGGCTTCTTGGCGTACCTGAGCGGTCAATCTGAAATAGAGAAAGGGAGGCAACGATATTTCTTAGGGCTATTTGTACTTGCTGGAGTAATGACCATGATGCTCGCCCTGGGAGGATTGATAGCATTGCTAGCTGTGCCTACTGGTAGTGTGTTGGCTATCATCATCCCGGTAGCAGATTTATTGATTCTGCTTTTGGGCATTATGCTTTTGCTTGATCGCAACCCTTTCAAAACCCTGCCCCAAATTCAGGTTCCAGTTCTGCGCCACCCACTTCTCAATGCCTATACATACGGCTTGCTCTATGGTCCAATTGCGCTACCTTGTTCTGGACCGCTGGTGGTTAGTATATTTGCTTTGTCCCTGACTACCGGTGAAGCTTTGAATGTATTATGGGTATTCCTCTGGTTTGGGCTAGGGTTTGGCATCCCTTTGTTTATCCTTTCCTTGCTATCTGGCGCCTTCCAACGTCAATTGACTACCCTATTTGCTCGTCATAGCCGGGTTATCAACATATTAGGGGGGCTGCTATTGATCGGCGTCGCCATCTATGATTTAAGCCTGAATTGGGAAATGTTGCAGCATTTCTATACTTAACCAGACATTTAGTGCACGTGATATTGAATCGATAATTCTGAAGAATAATGATGATAAGTGAGCCATGAAACCAATAACTGCAAAATGGCTGAAGCTGACTGGTATTATTTTGCTAACAGGTGCTTTTATTTTCACCGTTATAGTAATATGGGTAGAAATTGACGCGGGAAATCCGGGGCGATTCGTAAATACCATATCCGTAGCAGCCAAGCCTACAATCTCCAGTTCAACAAACCGCCGACCGGACGTGATCGACCCGGCCAAAGAGGGGAGCAATCGTCTCATCAATGAGAAGAGCCCATATTTGTTGCAACATGCTTACGATCCGATTGACTGGTATCCGTGGGGGGCGGAAGCCTTCGAAAAAGCGCGCCTGGAAAATAAACCGATTTTCTTATCTATTGGCTATTCCACCTGTCATTGGTGTCATGTGATGAAGGAAGAATCATTTAATGACCTTGAAGTAGCCCGGCTGATGAATAAAACCTTTGTCAACGTCATCGTAGACCGGGAAGAACGGCCAGACATCGATGGAATTTATACAAATATCGCTGTATCCATGAACGGCACCAGTGGCTGGCCTCTGAACGTGATCATGACTTACGATCAAAAGCCTTTTTATATCACAACCTATATTCCCAAGGAAAACCGCTTTGGTCGGATCGGTATGCTAGATTTGATCCCCCAATTGAGAGCTGCCTGGGAGGAACAAAATGACGATCTGCTGGATATCGCCGAACAGGTTGCAGTTAAGGTTCACCAAGTTGCTGATACCAGTCGTCGCGGGGAGTTAACCTTGGATGAGGCTCTTCTTGATAAAACGTATCAACATCTGGAAAAGCAATTCGATGCACAAAATGGTGGATTTGGGACAGCCCCTAAGTTCCCAACACCACACAAATTACTCTTCCTGTTGCGCTATTGGAATCGGACAGGCAATGAACACGCCCTGGATATTGTAGAGACCAGTCTACAAGCCATGCATCGGGGGGGAGTGTATGACCAGCTTGGCTATGGTTTTCACCGCTATGCAACTGACGCTGCCTGGCAGGTGCCTCATTTTGAAAAAATGCTCTATGATCAGGCCTTAATGGCCATGGTTTACACAGAGGCTTTTCAAGTCACCGGTAAATCCGAATATGCTCAAATTGCTCATGAGATCTATGCCTACGTGCTGCGTGACCTCACCGCTCCATCCGGTGGATTTTATTCTGCTGAGGATGCCGATAGTGAAGGAAAAGAAGGTGGCTTCTATCTGTGGACGGCTGACGAAATCCGTACGATCCTCAATGAAGAGGATGCAGAGCTGTTTATACTTGCTTACAATTTGACGGAAGAAGGGAATTATATTGATCCCATCCAGGCCGCACCGTTGGGGGATAATGTGCTCTTCCAGAGCAAATCACTGTTTGACTTGGCACATGATCTACAAATACCGGAAGAAGAATTGGCGTCCCGCCTGGACGCTGCCAGACAACAACTTTTCGGTGAACGCGGAGCCCGTCTTGCATTACATCGGGATGATAAGATTTTGACTGACTGGAATGGATTGATGATCGCGGCGCTTGCCAAGGCAGGTCAGGTCTTCAATGATCCAACCTACACGCGGGCTGCTCAGAACGCGGCAGACTTTTTGCTGACCGAGATGAGGGATGAGGGTGGAAGACTGTCCCACCGTTTTCTGGAGAATGAGGCTGATTTATCTGGCAACGTAGATGACTACGCATTCTTGACCTGGGGTCTGATTGAGTTGTACGAGTCCGCCTTTGATGTAAATTATCTGGAGGAAGCGCTACAGCTGACCGATCAATTGATCGGCCAGTTTTGGGATGAAGAAGACGGTGGTTTCTACTTTACCCCTGATGATGGTGAAGAATTGCTCGTGCGCCAGAAGGTCAGCAAGGATAGGGATTTGCCCTCAGGGAATTCGGTGGCCATACTAAATCTTCTCCGACTGAGTCGAATGACTGCCAACCCGCTGTTAGAAGCGAAAGCTGAGGATACTGTAAAAGCATTTGCCCTCCAAATCGAAGGTGCCCCTTCAGATTACAGTCAATTGATGAATGCAGTCGACATTGCCGTAGGACCATCCTACGAGGTTGTCATCGCCGGTGACCCCTCGGCTTCCGATACACAGGCAATGTTATCAGCACTGAGACAAAATTTTATCCCCAACAAAGTGGTCCTGCTTCGCCCACCTGGAAATCTTCCGGAGATCGTACGACTGGCGGATTATCTCAAGTACTATACCAGTCGGAATGGCCAGGCCACTGCCTATGTTTGTCTGAACTATTACTGTGAAGCGCCCACCACCGACATTTCACAAATGCTGGCTTTACTAGAAAAGAAATAGGCAAACCTGCTTTAACATTCAGCAAATGAGGATTTTTCGAGATTTGCCTTGGAAATCATCGATTTCTTTTGGGAGCTTAGGGAGATTTACTAAGAGGTGTCTTTGTTGCTGGACCATTGGGCCGCTTACCATTGGCGATGATTTATCATTGGGTAGGAAATTTCCTTTTTAATCTGGTTTTCTTAATCATGGCTTTCTACGAATT
>JALHTN010000037.1 GCA_022865865.1 Anaerolineales bacterium | reverse complement strand
TTGGAGCAGGTCCTCCATTTCTAGATTGGTGATCACCCGCGGGTCTTGGCCGTAATTGAATTCCACAGGTTGGTACGGCCTTGACCCAGTAGCAACCACGATCGCGCCTACATCCAGTCCCGAGCCATCCATCAGGGTCGATCTGAAATTTCCAACCACACCCCCGATACTTGTGATTCCAGACTCGAGATGGACATGAACACCACTCTCAAAAAGCTGGCGGGTTTTTGTCTCCAACAACATATTTGCTTGAATATTTGCCGGTGCGACTTCATCCAGCTCGTTAAGCAAGCCACCCAGACGACCTTCTTGTTCAACCAGGTGGGTCTCAAAGCCCTGATCCGCAATGGCAACTGCGGCCGTCATTCCAGCGATACCACCCCCAATTACCAGCGCTTTTTGGATCAAGGGCAGCTCGGAACTCTCCAGGGGCGTCAGCCGGCGAGCTTTTTCAACCGCCATACGGACCATATCATTGGCTTTCTGGGTAGCGGCTTCTTTTTCATGCTTATGAACCCATGAATCCATATTGCGAATATTTGACATTTCAAACAAATATGGATTTAACCCAGCCCGCAGCATGACACCGCGGAAGATCGATTCATGTGTTTTCGGAGAACAGGCAGCCACAACCACCCGGTTGATCTTCTCCTGTTTGATTGCTGCTTCGATCTCTTGTTGAGTATTTCCAGCACATGAGAACATCTGGTGCGATGCGAAGACCACATCTGGCAATCCCCGTGCAAAATCAACCACCTGCACCACATCCACCACCCCGGCGATATTATTCCCACAATGACAAATAAACACCCCGACTCGAGGAATATCAATATCCTCGATAGCTGCTACTTCAATTGGGTCGGGCCAATGTCTTTCGGTCAAGTGGCTTAAGGCCAGAGCAGCAGCTGCACTGGCTTCGGATACACTATCGGGAATATCCTTCGGACCAGAAACGCAACCCGCGACATAGATCCCAGGACGGGTCGTCATCACCAACCCACCTAGAATTTCATCAGCCCGGATGAATCCGTCTTCATCTACTTCAATATTCAAACGCTGCGCCAATTCCGCCAGGCCTTCTTGCGGGGCAACCGCATTCGCCAGGACAACCATATCGTATTCAGTTTCCATGCGGGCAGACAGGTCTGTGTCTTCATACAACACCTGGATGTTCCCATTTCCATTTGGGGAAATTCGAGCTGGACGCCCCCTTAAAAATTTCGCCCCTTCGATCTCAGTGCGCTTCCAAAAACCGTCAAACCCCTTACCAAATGCCCGCACATCCATATAGAGCACAGACACATCTTCTATGCCGTGGTCAAGAGCCTGGTACGCATGTTTGATCGAATACATGCAGCAGAACCTGGAACAATAGTGGTAGAAACGATGATCACGCGAGCCAACACATAAAACAAACAGGATATTATCAGGGTGCTCACCATCCGAGGGTCGGACGATCTCCCCTCCTGTGGGTCCGGCAGAATTTACCAAACGTTCAAACTCCAAAGCCGTTAAGATGTCCGGGTGCTTTCCATAGCCATACTCAGGCATTTTTCGAGGATCGAACATGTCGTAGCCAATCGCCAGGATGATGGCGCTTACGGCAATAGTCTCAATGGTCTCTCTTGCCATCAAAAAATCGATCGACTTGGGTGGGCAAACTTGGACACAGCGATCGCACGGCAGGTAGTTGGGTGGATCATTCAGACAGTTCTCGATATCAACCAGGTATGTACCTGGAATTGATTGTGGAATGGGGGTGAAGATAGCTTTGCGGGCTGCCATACCGGAGTCATACTCGTTGGGCATCACCACTGGGCAAACTGTGGCACAATCCCCACAGCGGGTACACTCATCGGTTACAAAACGCGCCTTGCGCCGAATTTGGACCTGAAAATCTCCCACCTGCCCATCGACTTTAACCACTTCTGCCGGAGATATGATCTGGATATTTGGATGCAGGTCAACTTCAGACATTTTCGGAGCTTCGATACAAATCGAACAATCCAGGGTAGGAAAGTTCTTATCCAGGACCGCCATTAAACCGCCAATCGTGGCTTCTTTCTCAACCAGGTAAACCTGCGCTCCTGCTTCCGCAAGGTCGAGGGCAGACTGGATGCCAGCGATACCTCCGCCTATGACCAGCACAGAACCACTCATGATCCCCTCTCAGGTACCAATAGGTCTTTTTGTCTGGCTTGATACTCCAGGCCTGCATTAAATGCGCTGATGTTTAGCTCCAGAACCCGCGAATTTAACGTTGTCTCCAGCGCCTTGATCATCGCTTCCGGAGTCACGATGCCCGTTAATGCTGTTACATAACCCAGCATAACAACATTGGTCACAATCCGGCGCCCCAAATCTTCCGCCATCTGAGTAGCTGGAATGCCACAGATTTGATCGCCATCTTGGGGTTTTACCAAATCTTGATCGATCATTACCAGCGCCTCTGCTTTGATAGCAGGTCGGAATCTTGTATATGCCTCTTGTGATAAAGCCACCAGGTAATCCGGCTGCTGCACAAAAGGATACGCAATGGGTTCTGTTGATACCACCAGATCGGCACTGGAAGCCCCACCACGCGCTTCAGGTCCATGAGATTGCGTCATTACTGCCTCCCGTCCCGAATAAAGCGCCAGTGCTTTTCCCAGTACATATCCTGCCAGAACGACCCCCTGACCTCCAAAACCAGCGATGCGGATCTCCTGTCTCATTGCGGCTCCACCTTGACTGGTTTATATGCTGGACGATCCTGGTCTGCGAACCGACCAATATAGATCGGTTTATCCTCGCGCAGATCGATATTCAGATCATCCTGGCGAACGTCGCCATCGCGCACTAAAACACAGCGTTGGCGATAAAGCTCCATTTCCTCCAAACCATCATCAATATTGTTCGATTTACCAAAGCCTACAGGACATGGTGCCAGGACTTCGATAAACGTAAACCCTGGGCGGGAAAAGGCATACAGGATATCGTCTCTGATCTGGCGAACGTGGATCGTGGTCCAGCGAGCCACAAAATTCGCGCCGGAAGCAGCCAGTAAATAGGGTAAGTTGAAGGGTAATTCAGGATTACCATAGGGTGCCGTTGTTCCTTTGGCACCTCTGGGCGTGGTTGGTCCAACCTGCCCACCAGTCATGCCGTAATTAAAATTGTTAACACAGATCACATTCACATCCACATTACGCCTGGCAGCATGGATCAAGTGATTGCCACCAATGGCTGTCAAATCGCCATCGCCGCTGAAGACAGTGGTCATCAATTCTGGTTTGGCCAGCTTCATCCCCACCGCAAAAGGAATCGCCCTGCCATGCGTAGTGTGGTATGAGTCGATATTCATATACCCCGCAACTCGGCCTGAACATCCAATGCCGGAAATCACCACGTGTTGATCCTCTGGAATCCCTGAATCGAGGATCGCCTGCGCATAACACCTCATCACTATCCCGATCCCACACCCGGGACACCAGATATGCGGCATGCGGTCCGCACGGATGATCGTGTCCAGCGGGTGTTCACTGGCAATCCTGACGCCTATCACTTGGCTGCCTCCATAATTGCTTCCAGGATCGGATCGGGTGGGATCATCTCACCGCCGGCATGAAAGACACCCTGCACCGGACGTCCAATCACGCGCTGGATCTCGCGACTGATCTGACCTAGATTCATCTCTGCGATAATAATCGTCTTTGTTCTTTCCGCCAGGCCTCGCATCAGGTTCTCTGGGAAAGGCCATATGGAGATCAGCCGCAGCAGCCCCACGGGTATCCCGTTTTCCCGGGCTTCACGCACGGCACGTTGAGCCGATCGGGCGGTGCAGCCGTAGGCCACCACAACTATTTCGGCATCCTCCAGCCAGTACCCTTCTGTGCGGATAATTTGATCAGCGTTGTGTTGGATTTTATTCACCAGGCGCGTGACTAGATTATGGTGTGTCTCGGCTGACATATCAGGATAGCCATGTACATCATGCGTTAATCCAGTGAAATGCACCTTGTAGCCCTCCCCGGCATGCATCATAGGAGGCACCAGGTCTGGGTCACTAACCTTAAAAGGATCATAACGTCCGTTGCTTGATTCTTTAGGTTTTTTCCTGCTCCAGATTTCAATTTGCTCACGGGTAGGGATCACCAGGCGCTCGATCATGTGCCCCACGACCTCATCACAAAGCATCAGTACCGGTGTGCGGTAGCGGTCCGCTATATTGAATGCCAAGATAGTCAGATCGAACATCTCTTGAACAGACCAGGGACTATATGCCACGATCTCGTAATCACCATGAGAACCCCAGCGTGCCTGCATCACATCCGATTGCCCTGGCATGGTCGGTAAGCCAGTAGATGGGGAACCCCGCTGTACATCCACCACCACACAAGGGATCTCGAGCATGACTGCCAGGCCAATATTCTCCATCATCAAGCTTAATCCCGGTCCAGAGGTGGCGGTCATCGCCCGTGCCCCTGCAGCCGAAGCACCTAATATGGCAGCCATGCTGGCGAGTTCGTCTTCCATCTGCATAAAGACCGCGCCAATTTCAGGCATGCGTTTAGCCAGGTGTTCAGCAATTTCTGTGGAAGGTGTGATCGGATAACCGCCAAAGAAGGAACACCCAGCCGCCAGAGCACCTTCCGCACAGGCTTCATCGCCATTCATATAATGCTTGCCCGTGAGAACCCTGCGATCATCCATTTTGGTCACCTTCTATTGGAAGTGTAAAGATCGCAAATTCAGGGCAAACCAGGGTGCAAAATCCACAGTTCACGCACTGCTCTACCTCCCCATTGGACACCATCGGGATGCGGTAACCTTTGGCGTTGCGCTCATCCGAGATAGACAATACATCGCGAGGACAGAAATGAACACACAACTCGCAACCTTTGCAGCGTTCAGGGATCAAGTAAACCTGACCGCGCGGAACCATAATTTGTGAGATATCGAGAGGAGTGCGAGCGTAAACTCTCACTGGTTGGCCCTATCCACCGCTATTACATCCCCCTGGCTCGACCGCTGCGAGCGGGTTTCTAGGACTTGAATTGGTGACTCATCTTGCGCCGGATTCATTGAAGGCCAAATTTTAGTGAATGAGCCATATAATAACCTTCCTTGTATAGCATGAAGGTTGCACACTTTGTGCCGTTAATCACATTATACAGTAAAATAAATCGAATAAATATTAGTTAAGTGATGTCTCTTGTTTACTCAACGACTTTATCTCATCCCAAAACGTGAAACTGGTTGAGTATTGTTTCCTCTTCTAAGATCATAGAAATAAATCGCGAATAAGGTATTCAGGAGCTTATACCAATGTCTCTAGCAGAACCCGATCAGGATTTAGAACCAGATGCCATTGATCCCACATTGAGCACTCTTTACAAAGTTGGCGGAGCGGCACCCTTAATTGCCATTGCTTTTTACCTGATCCAGATCATCGCCATGATCTCGGGAGGAGCGTTCCCTGTCACAACTGAAGACTGGGTCTCATTGTTCCAGCGCAATAAGATCCTCGGACTTCTTTATCTGAATGCTCTCGATATTTTTTCCATTGCGCTGCTGGGCACGATGTTCATCGCCCTTTACTTCATCCTCAAACGAAACAATCCTTCATCCATGATCATCGCGACCTACTTCGCCATGCTGGGAGTAGCTGTCTTTATTGTTCCACGCGTTGCCATGCTGTCAATCATGCCGCTCAGCGACCAATACGCGCATGCTTCGACGGAGGCCCAAAGAGCGGCATTCTCAACCGCGATGGAAACCCTTGGTTCCCTGGGTACGGCCACCAATCAAACCTTGGGCTTCTTTTTCATGGCGGTTGCCACCCTGATCGTCTCAGTCGTTATGCTTCGCAGCCAGGCGTTCAGCAGGTCAACCGCTTATGTAGGCATCCTGGCCAGTAGTCTTACATTTGCTAACGATATTTGCTTAATCGTCTCAACATCTATTGCTGCGATACTCATGCCAATCAGTGCAATATTCTGGATTATCTGGTGGTTATTGGTCGCGCGAAAACTGCTCCAGCTCGGGTGGAAAGTAAATACTGCAATTCCCTCACAACCCGCAACTGAATTATGACGGCTATAATACATTTATCCAACCGGATCATCTTTTGTGAGCAGGTTTGAATGGGAATGAAGTGACCTCTGTATTACTGGAAACAAAATTACGCCCTCCGCTGGTACCTCCTAAACGAGTACTCCGAGAGCTTCTCACTCAGAGATTAAACGAGGGATTGGATTCCGGTCGTCAGATTACGCTCATATCCGCTCCGGCAGGCTTCGGCAAAACAGTTTGCGCCAGTGAATGGGTGAATGGGTTGGATTATCCTTTCACCTGGTTATCCCTGGACCCAGCAGATGATGATCCTGGTCGATTCTTCACCTATTTCGTAGCTGCTCTGCAAAAGGTGAAAAGCAATATCGGCCTGGAGATTGAAGGCGTACTGCGCGCCGGGCAGCTCCCCCCAAGTGAGATCCTTTACACGACCTTGATCAACGATATCCTGGAGATGGATGCGGATTTCCTGCTGGTCCTGGACGATTTTCAGGTGATCCAGGATAGCTTCATTCTACAGATCTTTGAGCAGCTGGTAGAAAACCTTCCCCAACCACTTCACCTGGTGCTGCTCACTCGCGAGGACCCCTCCTTACCCTTAGCACGTTTGCGAGCCAACAACCAATTAACGGAGATTCGAGCAGCAGATCTGCGCTTTTCTCATCCTGAGGCCGATTACTTCCTGAATGAAGTGATGGATCTTTCTCTCTCTGAGGAAGATATCGCCTCTTTAGAAGAACGCACCGAAGGCTGGATTGTCGGTTTGCACCTGGCTGGTCTATCCATTCGCGATCGATCGGCTCCATCGGATTTCATCGCTTCCCTCAGCGGAAGCCACCGTTTCATATTAAGTTACCTGACCGAGGAAGTCCTCAATCAGCAACCGGAGAATATCCAGCAGTTCTTGCTGCAGACCTCCATCCTTGACAGGTTGAGCGGTGGTTTGTGCAACGCTGTCACCGGGCATTCAAATAGTCATAGTCTGCTGGAACGTTTGTATCACGCGAACCTTTTCATTATCCCCTTGGATGACGAGGGGCATTGGTATCGCTATCACCAATTATTTGCAGACCTGCTGCACGACCTGCAAGAAACTCGCCTTAAAAGTGACATAACCAATCTCCACATACGCGCCAGCGCATGGTTCGCTCAAAGAGGAATGGTGAGCGAGGCCATCCAGCACGCGCTATTGGCTCAGGACTACACCACCGCCGTGCAGCTGATCGAAAGCCATGCCATGGATATGCTTATGCAGTGGCACTTAAAGACTGTCGAGGGTTGGATGAATTCGATCCCTCCGGAATGGTGTACTCAGAGTCCCAGGGCCAACCTGGCTTTTGCCTGGATGCATTTGATGCGCGGCAACTACCCGCAGGCTGCCCCATACCTGCAGCAGCTGCAAACATTGTTCTCTGACTCCCAGTTTGTTGAAGAGGATCCTGCACTCGAAGCCAAATGGCTCGCCCTGCAATCTATGCTGCTCAACGGGCAGGGCAAACCTGAGGAGAGCCTGCAGCGAGCAAAGCAGGCGTTGGAGATAGTTCCCCAGGACAACGGACAGGTACTCAGCATGATCCATCTGGGTCTTGCTAATGCCTACCAGCAATTAGATGATTACGAACAGTCAGTTGGAGCATTCCAGATGATCATCCAGCTCGGTCAGACAGCGGGAAACTCTGTCACAGAGCTGCTGGGAATTTCTGGCCTGGCTTTGCTGGCTATCCAGCACGGAGAATATCATTTTGCTTTTGAGCTCGCATCTCAGGGCATTGAACGCATTGAGCGCTCGGGTTCACTGCCTCCCATCAGCACCGCGGTTTACGGAGAGCTGGCTGTAATTCATTACCAATGGCACCAGCTCGATCAGGCTCACCACAATTTTCGCCGCGCGATCCAGGTGGGCATCTTGAGCGGTTACAGTGATGCCGAACTTTTTTACGGTGTGATTATTTCACGCCTGTTCCAAATAAAAGGAGATCTCGAGTCCGCTGCGCAAGAGATCCAAAAAGTAGTTGACTTGATGCAGGTCGAAGCGCCTGCCGCAGTTCGGGAAGAAGTACTTTCCCAGCAAGTTCGCATATATCTAGCCATGGGCAACCCGGCAGAAGCAGAGAGAATACTCAAGAATGAGGGTTTTTCCTTCCAGGATATATTTTCTTTCCCTGATTTAGCGACCTTCTTAGACAGGAACCGCTCCCGTGGAGTGCTGTATTTGAGTGCTTTACGCCTCCTGCTGTACCAGGCCAAGGCAATGCATGACATGGAGAGTTTGAAAACTGGGATCGAGCTGGCAGATCATCTGATCGATGGAGCGCTCCAGCACAAATACATCCCCTTTGCGCTCGAGGCACTGATACTGCGCGCTCAAATGCATGCTGAACTGGTAGACATTAAGACCAGCAAGGATGATTACATGCAAGCATTACAGATGGGGGAACCAGAAGGATTCATCAGCATCTTTGTTGAAGGCGGTGGACAGGTTGCTGAGGCCTTGGAAACTTTGCTGGCAGAAAACCAGTTGGGCACGATCCAGCCGTATTACGTTCAGGAAATCTTGGGGGCATTTGAAAGCTCCCGGCACACCAAAGGTACCGCAGATGATTTGACTGCTCAAATCGAGCCATTAACCGATCGTGAAATGGATGTCCTGCGCTTGATGGCTAAAGGATTGAAGTATGAAGAAATAGCTAACCAGCTGTATATTTCCCTCAACACTGTGCGCTCTCATGTTAAATCAATTTACGGCAAGTTGGGGGTAAACAACCGCACGAAAGCCATTGATATGGCTCACCAGCTGCACTTACTGTAAACTCTTACTCGCAAACAAAATCACATCTTTTTCATCGCGCGGATCACACGAATATGTGATCCGCGTTGCTTCATTAATGGCTAAGATATTCTTACAAGAGCCCGATTAAATGAAAGATATCTTTAGCTACCTGATTGATGTATGTGGACAAGTGGATGAAAACGAGCTTAATGCAAATAGCCCGTTGTATATCTACAAGATTCCAATGGACATGACCGTTACGAGGCTTGCTATCCATACCGACCAGTCGGGTTTAATCGGGCTGATGAGACACCTGCATGGACGCGGATTCGTCATCTTATCTGTTTCCCGCCAGTGAAAACCCAATTTAATACACAAGATTAGGTCGATACTCAGAAAATAGTAATTTATAAATCGGTCAGCAAAAGGAAATAGGAGAATAATAATATGTCAAAATTGATGATCAACCAGATTCCAGCTTCAGCTGCTGAAGATACTCAATGGAAAGACCTCTTCAGTATCGCTGGTGTATCTACTTTGATTATGGTAGCCCTGATTCCGCTCCAAATCATCGTCTATATCACCTGACAGATTCCAGAATCGGCGATCGAAAGCTTTACCCTGTTTCAGGACAATAAGCTTTATGGTCTCCTGGCTCTTGAGCTTCCTTACTTGGTCAGCAACGTGCTCAGTATTCCGCTCTATCTAGCCCTCTTTATCGCTCTCAGAAGAGTCAATCAATCTGTCATGGCGATCGCAACAGTACTTGGGCTGATCGCGATCGCCATCATATTCAGCGCCAGACCGACATTCGATATGCTCTACTTGAGCGATCAGTTCGCAGCCACAACCACACAGGCACAGAGAGCATTATTATTGGCCGCAGGGGAGGCAAAACTGGCTTTAATATATGGTACTGCGCAGCAAACGCATTACGTCCTGGGGTCATTAGCCCTTTTATTCATCTCAATTATCATGTTGCAGAGCAACCTGTTCAGCAAAACAACTGCATATATGGGTATTATTGCCAACCTGTTGGTGTTCGGACTTTATGTACCGGTAATTGGTATTTACCTGTCTATCTTCTCCGTATTTCCATTCTTGACCTTGTGGTTGATACTGACTGCCCTGCAGTTCTTAAAACTTGGTCGCTCAAAAGGAAGGGTGATTATCACAGCAGGTGATGTTTTACCGGAGACAAGTTTAATCCAAGAGACGAGGGTTTAATAATGACTACCCAATCGAGAATCAGCCGGCGCGGTTTTCTCAAATTAAGCTGCCTGACCGCAGCAGCTGCAGGCAGCGCTGTGTGCGGTGTGACATTAGCTGCCCCTGCCCTACCCCCGATCGAACTGCAATCCATCACAAATGAAGGTGTGAACATGAAAAAACGTGTTTTAGTTACCTATGCTACTTATGCTGGTTCTACTATCGATGTGGCTGTTGCAATCAGCGAAAAGCTCACTGCCCAAGGTTTATCCGTTGATGTCAAGCCGGTCAATGAAAACCCACAAATCGATAACTACCAGGCTGTCCTGATCGGCAGTGCTGTCCAGCATGCCAATTGGTTACCCGAGGCAGTTGATTTCGTCACAGCCCAGCAAGATGCCCTCAACCGACTACCGGTGGCGTTGTTCTGCGTTCACATCCAGAACCAGGGGGATGATGATTCCAGCCGGCAGAATCGCAGATCCTATCTTAACCAGGTCCGCCCTTTGCTCAATCCAGTAGCTGAAGGTTTTTTCGCAGGTAAATTCGACCGGCGTGGCGCCGCGCTGCTCCTCCCAGGATGGCTGGCTCCACTCGTGCCTCCCCTGGATTTCCGCAATTGGGTAAAGATCCGCGCCTGGGCAGACAAAATCTCCCCACGTTTGCTTCAGTCATAAAAGGGATGGAAAATTTTTATGCTGATGATCATAAATTCCGCAAATGTTTTTCTGTGATCACTGGACAAGTTTTTTTTCGAATATTAGTAGAAGTACATGTCGCAAACTTCGGTAAATCCGATTGCCGATACCGAACCTGCGGATTCCCACTGGATGAGATTATCAAAGATTGGGAGCGTGGCAGGTTTTCTCCAGCTAATGTGTGTCTTGACCACAATTGTGATCGGTTCCACTGCGGGATCATCTTTGGTTGGCTGTATTGGAAGCTGGGTATCGAATGCGCCATTCTGGCCCATTTCGCCATCGATGCGGTCGCATCAGGTATCGTAGTCCCCGCTTATTCATCCGGTAATCTTTTTGTGCAGGTCATAGCAATTGTCGTCTTTATTTTGACTGCGCTGATCGCCGGGTGTTTATTGAAAAGATCCAATAGGGTCAGATCGATAACCCCATGATAGACAAATTATCTTCAAAGCTTGAGCACAACTTTCAAACCATCTCGTTGATTTGCAACCTGAAAAGCTCGCTTAAATTCGGATAGCGGAAATTGGTGGGTCACTAATGAATCAATATCGATCAAACCATCTTCTATCAGCTGCATGGCGCGTGGATAGGTAAATCTCATCCGCCGGGAGATCTTGATCGTCAAACCTTTGCGCCTAGCCGTCGAGGCAGTGAAGGCTGTCCAATCTTGAGCAGGGATGCCAACCAATACCACCCGGCCTCCAGGTTTTGCAGCCTCAACTGCAGTTTCCACCGCCTGGTTTTCCCCTGCGGCTTCAAAGGCTGCCTGAACACCCCTATCGCCGGTGGC
>JALHTN010000340.1 GCA_022865865.1 Anaerolineales bacterium | reverse complement strand
TTCCAACAAGCCTGCTCGAATAGCAAAAATGGTAATGATCAATTCAGCCGCATTCCCCAGGGTCGCATTCAGCAATCCACCGACCCTTGGGTTTGTATAAGCTGCCAATGCCTCTGTGCCCTCCCCGATGTAGGCGGCAAGGGGAATCACGGATAGAGCCGATAGAATAAAGACCCCTAAGGGTCCCCAATGAAATATCTCTGCCATATAGGCCAGTGGGAGAGCTACTAATAACACAGAAAGCGGTTTGTGTCTGATATAACCTGTTACTTGTTTCAATTTCCCTTATCCTTTTTGCTGATGCGATCGGAATAAAGCGCTTGGTACACCCTCTGGAACCATAACTTTTAAATGCCTGGGAAGTACAGAGATGGCAACCTGCATGCCACCTACCTCAGGTTCGCCATCCATTTGTAAGTAAATAGGCGTATCCGATTCTAATACAATCTGGCTGAATTGAAGGAATTTTACTCTCTCGGAATTAATATGCCTGCCGGACAAAAGAGACCATGCTTGCTGGAGGACATCTTCCAGGCTATCACCTTCAAATAACCACAGCTCCATCAAACCATCGTCTAGACTTGCCTGGGGAGAAAGCGTCGTTAAACCACCTGCATATAAACGAATATTACTCACTTCGACCAGCATATATTTTCCTTCTACCTGCATACCATCCGCGAGTACCCGTATATTTACCCCCTGCCATTGGCTGGCACTCCAAACTGCACTGGCTCCATAGCGCACCAGGGTGAAGTTCTTTTCCCACTGTCTCCTGGGCTCGATGCGGTGAACGATGAAGGCGTCAATTCCAATGCCAGACCACAACAGGAAATGCTTTTCATTACACTTCCCGATGTCAACCCAGCGCATATCCCCTTTTGCCAGACGGTGTGCACTTTCTTCTAGGGCCATCCAGCGCGTCCAACTCAGTCCAGGTAAACCCAGCTCCTGAGCCCACACATTTGAAGTACCGGCGGGTAAAACACCTAAAGCAGTATCAGTTCCTGCAAGACTTGGAAGCGCTTTATTTAACGACCCATCTCCACCCACGATAATTAAAGAGTCCTTATTATCATTAACCGCTTGCTGGGCAAGCAGTGGTATCTGGCTGCCATCACTTGTGGTCTCAATTTCCACTTTCCAACCATATTGTTCAAGGACCCTGGCTGCGCGCTCTGTCAACATTCGGGAGGGATAGCGACCAGCAACTGGGTTATAAACTAGAAGTGTGCTTGGCATGGATTAATGGATCCTCAAGTTAATGTTGTCGTTTCTTTAACTGACACAACCTTTATTCTCGATGGATTTTGAACTGGTAATGGATTGATTCTACTCGATATCCACAGCGCTATGAATGGTACAATTTCGAGACCCCGCAGGATGATATAACCGCATGTCAGAAACCACCTTAATCAATAATCGTTACCAGATCGAAGACACTTTGGGAACAGGTGGCATGGCTGTTGTTTACAAGGCTCGCGACCTCACCTTAGAACGGAATGTAGCGATAAAAGTACTTCGTCAGAAATATTCGACAGATCCAGCCTTCCGGGAACATTTCCAGCAAGAAGCGAAAGCTGCTGCCAATCTATCGCACCCCAATATCGTCACAGTATATGATTTTGGATTCGATTCTGAGCGGTTATTCATCATCATGGAGTATGTTCCGGGAACCGATATCAAACAGCTTAAAGTTAAAATTGAACGCTTTGACCTGCTAGAAACGCTATCCCTGATGGAACAGGCCTGCGCGGGGGTGGGCTATGCTCACCGGGCAGGCCTCGTTCATTGTGATATTAAACCTCAAAACCTGTTGATCACTCCTGACCGGAAACTTAAAATCGTCGACTTCGGAATTGCCCGCGCCCTCGCTACTATCAATCCCGGTGAGAAAGCCGAGATCGTTTGGGGTTCTCCATCTTACTTCTCCCCTGAGCAAGCAGCTGGTATTGCTCCCTCCCCTGCTTCGGATGTCTACTCACTGGGAATCATTATGTACGAGATGCTCACTGGAAAGCTGCCGTTCACGGCTACCACCTCAACCGAATTAGCTAGGATGCATCGCCAGGATTTGCCCCAATCTCCTCGCGAATTAAACCCGGATATTCCTCTTGAAGTGGAACAAATTTTACTCAAAACACTGGCAAAAGAACCTGCTGCTCGATATAGGACCGCAGATCAATTAGGTCGGGTTTTGAAAGCCTACCCCCAGAATTCACTCATCGTTGAGAAAGCTCCGCTCCAAATGGCGAACGGAACTGTTGCGAGCACTGCAGTGACGCAGCCATTTGAAACACCAGCTACACCAGAGGTCATCCCCCAAAGACCAAATCCACTGGATATGGATTGGATCACAATTGTTTTAGCTTTGTTCGCATTAATCGCGGTCGGAGGGCTCTTTCCGCTCTTCTTGTGGGTTTATTTTATTTACAATCCCCCTATCCGCTAACTTACTGGAAATATATTTTCGCTCACCCTTGCCATATCCCCTACCCCCGGGTATGATTCGAAGGTGATTAGGGTTTATTCGGCTCCCATAAAAGGAAAATCGCGGCAAGACCGCGATTTAAAACATTAGTGGCTTCGATTAACCCCTAGAAATAATAGTACTTTAAAACCTTAATTTTCCTTGACCAATGTACGGATGCACTTTGTGCATAGGACCTTCCGTGATTTTTTTCCATCTTCATAAACCGTGATCTTCTGAAGGTTGGGACGGAAAGTTCGAAGAGTTGATTTTTTGGACCAAGGTCGATAACGACCAAAAGTCGTCTTCTTCCCGCAATTTTGACACTTTGCCATCTTTCAAGAGCCTTTCTGGACAATTTTGGTTCTGCGAAGCAGCGAATAAGGAGTTGTGAACTTCACCAAGTAAACGCAGGCTTTCGATTATTACTGCCCAATAAAAAAAATTAATGCTCAGACTTTATGTGAGCCGAGCAATATTACCACAAATCGTATCTCCTAACAAGTTAAGTTGTTAAACAATAGAGGATAATCATGACCGGAGAAACTACCCCGATAGGCAGCATTCACGTTTCACCCCGTGCCGTAGCCAGGATCGCCCACCAGGCAGCATTGGAATCTTATGGTGTGGTCGGACTAGCTCCAAAGAATCGGATGAACAATCTCACCAATGTCCTGGTCAAAGATCCAATGCAGGGGGTTGAAGTCCATTATGACGGAGAGAAGATCATCATTGATATGTATATCGTCATTGAATATGGAACCAGGATAAAATCTGTCGCCAGCAGTGTCGCCAATACGGTCAAGTATCATGTCGAGAAAGCACTGGGGATGCCGGTGACTCAAGTCAATATTCATGTGAGTGGTTTACGCATCAGCAGCCTGAATTAGAGTGGGTCCCAAATTCCTGCCAGTTGGATGAATTAATGAATTTAGCTACTCAGCAAGCATATATCAAAAAGCGACAAAACCAGTTTCGCAAAGCACAAATTGATGGGCAAGCCCTGAAATCATTAATTGTTGCTGGATTGACCTGGTTAAGGACCAATCAGGAAATTGTTAACGCGCTTAATGTATATCCCGTACCAGACGGCGATACTGGCATAAATATGGTCCTGACGATGCAAGCCGCTTATGATGAAATCGCTGATTCACCAGAACACAATTTCGGAAAAATGATCCACGCGGTTGCCCACGGTGCATTAATGGGGGCACGCGGCAATTCCGGCGTGATTCTCTCACAAATTTGGCGCGGTTTAGCCCGTGGATCAGAAGATTTAGAAGTACTGGATGGTCCAGCATTGGCCCACGCTTTTGGAGAAGCACGGGACACCGCATACCTGGGTGTTGTTCGTCCAGTGGAAGGTACCATTCTAACAGTCGCCAAGGATATCGCTCGAGTCGCCGAAGCCGCTCTAGCTGAAACTGAAGATACCATTTCGATTTTAGAACGAGTTGTTCAGGAAGCTGATGAATCCGTCGAGAGGACCCCAGATTTACTCGATGTTCTCAAAAAAGCAGGTGTCGTCGATGCCGGAGGAAAAGGTCTTTTCTACATCTTGGAAGGCATGCTGCGATACATCAATGGACAACCTTTAGATACACCTGCGATGGCCGTCCAGCCACTTTCGAAATTGATTCTGGACGACACGCTTGAAACTATTGAAGCCGGTCAAGATTATGAAGTGGTGGTGGACTTCCGCCCGCATGACCCGCTCAATCTAAAAGAATTCTATAGCAGGCTTGAGGAGATTGGTACATCGATTCAGATAGGTGAGGGAGAAGGTCTTTACCGCATGCATATCCATGTGGAAACAGAAAAGCGCTATGAACCCATCGACTACACCATGTCCCTGGGTACAATCACCAAAGTGTATATTGAGAATCTAATCGATCAAATGGAAGAGATCGAACGCCAGGCTGGAGTAACTATTTCCCCGCTTGAACCGGGTCAAATTGCTGTAATCGCCGTTTCTCCCGGTAAGGGTATTTCACAGGTCTTCGCTAGTTTAGGTGTTGCTGGAATCGTCGAAGGGGGGCAAACAATGAATCCCAGCACCGAGGATCTGCTGGATGCCTTTGAAGATTTACCCACCGATAAAGTAATCCTCTTACCGAACAACAAGAATATCATCATGGCAGCTAATAATGCCGCTGATTTAACCGTCAAGCAAGTTGCTGTCATTCCCTCACAAACCATCCCACAAGGCCTGGCAGCAATGTTCAGACTCGTCCCACACGGGGATCTTGATGAAGTTGCTGCTGATATGAACGCCGCCCTTGAAGATGTTGACACAGCTGAGATCACCACTGCTATCCGCAGTGTGGAAATTGATGGGGTAAATTGCCAAGAAGGTGAAACCATCGCCATATTTAACGGCAAGTTGCTTACCTCTGCTCAATCGCTTGAAGAGGCATGTGTTTCTCTATGGGAGAAACTGGAGCTCGAACAATATGAGCTGATCACCCTTTTCTATGGCGCAGATGTGACCAACCAGGATGCGAATCACATTGCTGATACCATACGTGCCTCCCACTCACATCTTGAGGTGGAGCTGCAGAATGGGGGTCAGCCCCATTATCAATTCATCATATCTTTTGAATAATCGTGCATATCAAGGGGGCTGAAACCGTGGAATTTAGATTTCCCATACCTGAGTTCGCTATCTTGTTTAATCTGCGGTTCGAAACATTCCTGCAACAAATAGCCTACCAATGAAGATAGCACTTGTCACTGACAGCACCTGCGATCTACCACGCGACCTTGTTGCAACGCACCAGATACATGTTGTTCCAAATATCCTGATAATAGATGGTGAGAGCATTGAAGACGATGAAAATTATTCCCGGGGGGATTTCTACCTGCAGCTGCCGGAAATGACCACCTTTCCAACCACTTCAACCTCATCAGTAGGCACGTACCAAACTTTATATGAGCGTTTATTCAGCAGTGGATTTGACCAGATTCTTTCCATTCACTGCTCAAAAGAATTAAGCGGTATTTATAATGCTGCTAGCGCCGCAGCTCAGTCGGTTGAAGGACAAGTGGTGGTTGTGGATAGCAGGCAAGTTTCTCTAGGATTGGGGTTCCAGGTTCTCGAAGCTGCCGAGGCAATCTCACAAGGGGAGACTTTGGAGTCGATTATGGAGCTCATCAGCGGGGTGCGAAAACGGCTGCGGCTGATCGCCATGTTGGACACAGCGGAATACGTCCGGCGCAGTGGGCGTGTCTCATGGGCGCGCGCAAGACTGGGTGCGTTGCTTCATTTGAAACCATTTGTGGAAGTGTTCGATGGGAATGTATTCAGCCTGGGCGAGGTGCGAACTCGCAAGAAAGGAATTGCCCGTTTGTTAGATCTGATGCGGTCTTCAACCCCGATGAATCGCTTCGCAGTGCTGCACACGAATGCCGAAGAAGAAGCACGTTGGATGCTTGACAAATTGGCACCAGATTTACCCACCCCACCCCTAGTGGTCAATGTAACCACTGCGATCGGCGCCCATGTGGGGCCAAATGGCCTCGGTTTCACAGCTTTATACCAGGATGAAACCAGACCATAATTATCGTTTGTTACTGGTAAAATACCCTAAATGAAGCCATCTCTTATCAAACTGCAGAAGTTCTTTAAATTGGAAGCCGAACGGGGTTATGACAACCGGGCTGTTTTGGGTGGTTTGTCGCGCATGCTGGAGCCCTGGGAAGCCGAAGCCCGTCAAGATGGATTGCCTGAGGAATTGATCTCCGCGGTATTGTCCCGATTGAGGGATTACCACCGCCTGTCGCCTGCCTCTCGTCAGGAAGCACTACAGGGTTTATGGTCCCGGATTCAAAGCGAGGCAGGGAATTCACCTCTTCCCCAGGAATCTGCTTCAGAAGAGATGGAAGCTCCCGAACCACCAATCGAGGTAGATGACCTTGCAGCTCCGGCAGAAGAAGTGAGCGCAGCTGAGCCTGCGGAACAAGTGCAGCCAGATCAACCCGCACCTGAGCCGGTTGCCGAACCGGAACCCTCACCCGAAGAGGAGCAACCCCAAAAAACCGCTCTGGACGCATTAAATGCACCTGTGACCGTTCTTCCAGGAGTTGGACCAAAGCATGGTCAAACGTTAAAACGCCTTGGTCTGGAAACCTTGGAGGATATGCTTTACTTCTACCCCCGCCGGTACGATGATTATTCGCAATTAAAAACCATCAACCGCTTGGATTATGGTGAACAGGTCACTATCATTGGCACTGTTCAGAGTTCCAATAACCGAAAAATTCGCAATGGGAAAGTTAATATAACAGAAGGCATTATCAGCGATGGTACCGGCAATCTGCGGGTGATCTGGTTCAACCAACCCTGGATAGCAAAAAAACTCAGACCCGGTGTGCAAATCGTTCTATCTGGAAAGACCGATCAATATCTCGGTCGTATCTCCATGAATAGTCCAGAAATCGAACAAATTGAGCAGCAAAACCTGCACACCAATCGCATCGTCCCTGTCTACCCCTTGACTGCAAACATCACCCAGCGTTGGCTGCGGAGATTAATGCACAGTGTGATCACCTACTGGGCTCCTCGTCTCGCAGATCCATTTCCAAAGAAACTGCGCCAAGGTGAAAACCTGATGGAGCTCTCAAACGCCATCCTCCAGGTGCACTTTCCAGATTCGAAGGAAAAGCTGCAGGACGCCCGTTACCGTCTGGCCTTTGAGGAGATACTCTACCTGCAGCTTGGCATGCTGGAGCAGAAACAGGCTTGGCAAGAGCGTACAGCACAGGTATTCATGGTCCCTCAAGACTGGCTGGATGACCGCATTGCTCAGCTGCCTTTCGAGCTGACCTCTGCCCAAAAAAGAGCATTATCTGAGATGCGTTCCGATCTGGCTAATGGGCATCCGATGAACCGCTTGCTGCAGGGGGACGTTGGATCAGGAAAGACTGTCATAGCCGCTATTGCGACCGCCATGATTGTCAGGGAGGGTTCCCAAACCGCGCTCATGGCACCAACCAGTATCCTGGCGGAGCAGCATTACACCAGTATGAAGAATTTTCTTACCGGTCAGAATGGAGTTCTTCACGAGCACCAAATCCGTTTAATGATCGGTGCCACACCGGAATCTGAAAAGCAGGATATTCGCCAGGGGTTATCAAACGGTGAAATCAAGTTGGTCATTGGTACACACGCATTAATTGAGGATCCTGTCATTTTTGCCGACCTGCAGCTAACGATTATTGATGAGCAACACCGTTTCGGCGTAGAGCAGCGAGCTGCATTGCGAGCAAAGGGCAATAATCCTCACCTTATGGTTATGACCGCTACACCCATACCACGTTCTTTAGCACTCACTGTCTATGGCGATTTAGACCTGCTTATCATGGATGAGATGCCACCGGGTCGCCAGGTTGTTGAAACCCACATCCTGCTTCCACGCGAACAAGAACGGGCATATTCCCTGATTAGCAACCAGGTTTCGCAAGGTAACCAGGCGTTTATCATTTATCCATTAATCGGCAAGGAAGATCCATTTGGATTAATAGATGCGCAAGAAGATAGTAAAGCCGCAGTCGATGAACATAGCCGCTTGCAAAGCGAAATCTTTCCAGATCTGAAATTGGGTTTACTGCATGGACGTCTAAAGCCGGATGAGAAAGAGCAGGTCATGGCACATTTCCGTTCTGGCGAGTATCAGGTCATGGTTTCCACATCGGTGGTTGAGGTTGGAGTTGATATTCCCAACGCCACAGTGATGTTGATCGAGGGTGCCAATCGATTTGGCTTGGCACAGCTGCATCAATTCCGGGGTCGAGTTGGACGAGGCGATGCGAAGTCTTATTGCTTGCTGATCCCTGACACCGAGGATGCGGTTGAAAATGAACGCTTATCCGCGATGGTAACCACAAACGACGGCTTTGCTCTGGCAGAAATCGATCTCAACCAGCGTGGTCCCGGCGACTTTTTAGGGACGCGTCAGGCTGGCTATACCAAGCAACTGCAAATGGCCTCACTTACCGACCTGAAACTGATAGAAAAAGCCCAGGTCACCGCTAAAAAAATCCGTGAACAGGATCCAGATTTGAGTCTTCCCGAGCACGAGCATCTGGCCGCAACTTTAGCACACTTCTGGGGGCACGACGGATTTGTGTCCCAGGCAGATATCAGTTGACCGGTAATAGATATGGCCTATAATTTGCAACTTAATACCCACGAGGTGATATGATCCGAGCAGTAGTACCTGGTACATTTGATCCGATTCATAAGGGACACATGGATATCATTCTGCGTGCCACCCACCTGTTTGATGAAATCGTGATAGCAGTTTATGATCGTCCCCTGAAATCACTTCTCTTCTCTCCCAAGGAAAGAATCGATTTGGTTGAGCAGACCTTTCCCGATAACCCCCAGGTAACTGTAATGGGTTTCAGTGGATTGACGGTTGAATTCTGCCATAGGGTCAATGCTCAGGTGCTCGTGCGCGGATTGCGTGTCTTTTCAGATTTCGAATATGAATTCCGCATGGCCCTGGCAAACCATCGTTTAGCGCCTGACATCGAAACGATCTCTCTGATCACGAATGAAGATCACACTTTTCTTTCAAGCTCTACTGTGCGTGAGATCGCTTCACTTGGTGGAGATGTGAGCAGCATGGTACCTCCACATGTCGAAGCTGCTTTGAATAATCGCTTCCAGGAACTTGGTGACGGACAGCAAATTGTGCCCACCACCTCCATGCGTGATTGAGCGATATTAACCTTAATGCACCATTTTTTTACCACACATTTTGGGGTGTTGACGAACTGACATTTTATGAGTAACCTTAATCTGGAGACTCCCTAAACTGAGAATCTGCTGACCGCGGAGGAACCTGATGGATATTTTGCACCTGATTGACCGCCTGGAAGAGTTGTTCAACGAAAGCCGTGCTATTCCTTTCACGCACAATGTCGTCGTCGATGAAGAAAAGATGCTCGATCTCATCGATCAGATGCGAGTTGCCATACCGGAGGAGATGAAGAATGCCCAACAGGTGATGGCTCAGCGGGATCGCATACTCGCCCAATCGCAAGAAGAAGCCAACCGGACCCTTGTTTTGGCTCGCGAAAAAGGTGAGCAGATGCTTGAACGTGATTCAATCGTTCAGAATGCCCAAACTTATGCCGAACAACGTGCAACAGACATCATCTCTGGTGCTGATCAATCTCGGCGTGATGCAGATCACTATGTAGTCGAAACTTTAACCCATCTAGAATTAGAATTGGAGCGCTACTTAAACCAGGTTCGCAATGGAATTCGAACTGTTAGGGAGTCTGCTGAAGAAGGAGGGGTAGAGACAGAAGGCGAATAATCAGGTTTGATGTGCCCTCCCTGCAGGGGGGGTCCTTTTTGTATAAAAGGAAGCTGACAATGAATCACAAGCGCATCAATTTCATTAATTCTTCCACCCGGACATTCATCCGAGAGGCGCGCCAGGTTCCGGGATACAGGTTATTCGATTTTATCCATGGATACGTCTATTCACGTTGGCCTTACCTTTATATCAGTATTGGAAAAGGTGAACATCGACTCGCTCCTGCTCTGGTGAAATTTTCTGGTTTATTCAACCAGATATTCATTTCTCTCCTGAACCATAACGGATCCGAACCAGAATCCAACGCAATAACCTTTGCTGAAACATATCATGGCAAGGTTGTCCCCCTTGAAGCAGCTAAACAACTGGTCACAATCCGGGAAGATATTCGCCTGGAAAATTTAGAACAGATCATTCCTTACAATCACGCTCGCGATATCGTGCTCAATAATCCTCAGCATATCGTTGCCCTGGAATGCCCCTGCCGGGTTTCAAAACAGGACGCCTGCCAACCTTTGGATGTTTGCCTGATCATCGGGGAGCCATTCACTAGTTTCATAATTGACCACCATCCCGACCGCTCAAGGTGGATTGATTCATCTGAAGCGATCGGAATCTTGCATGCAGAAGAAGAACGCGGGCACGTCCACCATGCATTTTTCAAAGATGCCATGCTGGGGCGTTTTTATGCGATTTGCAATTGCTGTGCCTGCTGCTGCGGAGCGATGGGTGCTCATCAGCGTGGTACACCCATGCTGGCCTCTTCCAGTTATATTAGCTCTGTGGATCAAGACCTGTGTATTGGCTGTGGTGACTGCAGCGATTACTGCCAGTTCTTTGCCATCCAAGTGGATAACGGATACGCGGTTGTTGACCGGACAGCCTGCATGGGATGCGGCATCTGTCCCAGTCATTGTGAACAGGGTGCGATCTCTCTTTTCCATGATCCTTCCCGGGGTGTACCGCTCGAAATTCAACAATTGGTCGATATGGTATCCTGAAGGCTGCCAAACCTGCACGCAAATCCTGATTCTTACCACAGACAAATAAGATAAAACAAAGCGGACTTAAACCAACTCTTTGTCGCTTTCTCCCATTTGCGTTACAATCTATGCCTGCATACCAACAAAGACCTATGGAGGCCGAATGGTTTACGTATACAACAAATCCACCAATAAACTGATCGGTGAGATTGGAGAAGAAGAACTCCAATTCTTGATCGATCAAATGGAAGAAGAATCCACAAAGGATCAGGATTATTCGATCACCAGGATGGAGATCGCTTATTTCACGGATCAGGGCGCAACCCCCCATTTAATCGAATTATTGAAGCAGGCTCTTGGTGATCAAGCAGAAGTGATCATTCTCTGGTCACGCACACCGAAATAAATCTGATCTTTTTCTTCAGCGACGCATGCCTTGCATCCTGAACAAGGAACATTGTCATTCCTAAGGAGAGCAATTTCTTTCTCATGGAACCTTTAAAACAAGCCCAAATGCTATTTAATGAAGGGTACTCTTGCTCCCAATCCATTCTCATGGCCTTCGCTCCCCTCTTCGATCTGGATAGGGAGACTGCCGCACGTCTGACAGCTTCATTCGGAGGTGGCGTCGCTCGCCGGGGAGAGACTTGCGGCGCTGTCAACGGAGCATTCATGGTTCTTGGTTTGAAATTTGGCCACACTTCTGCGCTTGATCTTGACTCTGAGGAGAAAACCTACCGGGCAGTTCAGGAATTCATTTCCCAATTTCAAACACGCAATGGCTCCATAACATGTAATCAATTGCTTAACCTCGACATCAGTACTCCAGATGGATTGCAAACCGCTAATGATTCCCAGTTATTTTCAACTCGCTGTCCAGGGTTTGTGGAAGATGCGGTAGAGATCCTTGATCAGCTCCTTGCATCTAATTGAGATCGCATAAGATCCGATCAACGGCGACGATATTCCACCCTGATTTTTTTACCACCAATGGACATCAACACTCCAGCAGATTCCCCTCAACTTTACTCTGAGTTCGCTCAGTGGTTCCACCTGCTTACTGCCCCGGAAGATTATGCCGAGGAAGCCGAGTTCTACCACAATGTGATTGTCGCGGGCAGTGATCGCTCACCGCAAACAATGCTCGAGCTGGGCAGCGGAGGTGGGAACAATGCTTCACACCTGAAATCCCATTTCCAGCTCACCCTGGTCGATATTTCCCTCCAAATGCTGGAGATCAGTAAGAAGCTAAACCCGGAATGTGAACATATTCAGGGAGATATGCGCACAGTTCGCCTTGCACGGCTCTTCGATGTTGTTTTTGTCCATGATGCGATCGGGTACATGAGCACTGAGAGCGATTTACAAAGCGCAGTTGAGACAGCAAATCTGCACTGCCGGCAGGGTGGCACAATCCTGCTTGCGCCTGACCATGTCAAGGAAAATTTCAAGCCATTTACATCCCATGGTGGTCACGATGATCCACAGCGTGGGATACGTTATTTAGATTGGACCTGGGATCCAGATCCTAACGAAAGCACCTACGTCTCAGACATGGTTTACATGATGAAGGACGAGAATGGCGTCCTGCACATTGAGCATGACCGGCACATTCTGGGCATATTTCCCCGCCAGGTCTGGCTTGACCTGCTCTCAAACGCAGGCTTTCAAACAGATGTCATCCCCTTTGAACACAGCCAGATCGAACCCGGAACATCCGAGGTTTTCCTGGCCCGTAAACTCACGAGTTAATATTCTTATCAAAAAAGGAAACAATTATGACCAACATGCAGTGGAACGAACCCCCTGAAATGCAGATCGATACGGAAAAGATATATCATGTGAAGATGGAAACATCCAAAGGTCTGATCGAAATTGACCTGTACCCTGAATATGCTCCCAAAACAGTCAACAATTTCGTCTTTTTAGTCGAGCAGGGATACTACGATGGTGTTAGCTTTCACCGCGTGATCAACAATTTTGTCATCCAGGGTGGTGATCCCAAGGGAACAGGTGCCGGAGGACCTGGATACAAATTTGAGGATGAACTTCTAGGCAACCCGCTCAAACATGAGACCAACTCTCTCTCCATGGCAAATGCCGGACCCAACACCAATGGCAGCCAATTCTTCATTACCCATTCCCCACAAGCTCATCTCGATGGAAAACACACAGTTTTCGGCAAGGTAGTGAAAGGAGCAGATGTAGTCGATGCGATAAGCCAGGGGGATCTGATGGAAAAAGTGGAAATCAGCGAATTGGATGCCTGAAGATACGACCGGGTATTCAATAAACTTGATCTAAATATCCCGTTCTCGGCGGGTGAACCGGTTCTCAATAATCCGATCCACAATTCCCGGGAAGAGGCTGTTCATCCAGACCGTAAAACGCATTTGCCACGGGATAATTACTTCTCTGCGGGGGTGATTAACAACATCTAATACTACCTGGGCGACTTCCTCTGGTTCCAAACGCAAGGAATCAGGTGTGGTCCGCCCAGTTTTGCGTTCAGCGCCGGTATGCTGTTTAAACTCGGTTTTAACGCCTCCCGGATAGATGCCGGAGACATGCACACCATAGACCCCTACCTCACGCCGCAGAGCTTCTGTGAACCCACGAACACCAAATTTGCTGGCAGAATAAACCGTGTAGGTCGGGGTTGCGATAAAGCCCCCCAACGAAGCCATGTTGATGATATGCCCTGATCTGCGCTCGATCATATGGGGTAATATTTCACGTGCTACCAGGATCGTAGCAACCAAATTGATCTGCAGCTGGTTTTGGATATCCGCAACTGGATCAAGATCCTCAAGCCACTTCAAACGACCGAAACCAGCATTGTTAACCAATACATCCACGCGCTTGAAATTAGATAATGTAGCTGCAATCAAGTTTTGAATGTCTTCATATTTTGATAGATCAGCCTGAACTGCCAGAGCCTGGCCTCCCTTGGATTTAATTTCCTCAGAAATCGCCTCCAGGCGATCCAGGCGGCGCGCAGCCAGGGATACCCGATAACCTTCCCCCGCGAATAATCTGGCAACCGCAGCTCCTATTCCAGAAGAGGCGCCCGTAACTAGAATTACCGGTTGATCTGACATCGAATTTCCTTATCACGTTGTTGGAACTCTCTGGAGTCCTATGAGGTAAAACACCACTTCGCTGAAAAGGCCTCCATCAATTCGATTATAACCCCCCATTCAAATATTGCTTGACAAAAACGGAAAAATTCTCTGTAATTTATCAAATGTTGTTTGTATCACAAACCAGTCTGCAAGGATATAACCATGAACGAAGATCTTGATCACGTTGTTCAGCGAACCCGCCAATACTGGTTCTCCGATGGTATCGTGGAGCTTTCCGTCGGCGGTTTATTTCTTATCCTGGGGTTTTATTTTTATCTGCAATCCACACTACCTGCCGCTTCATTGCTTCTAATCTCATTTCAGGTTGGGTTTGTGTTCCTGCTATTCGGGGCAATATACCTCAGCAGATACCTGGTAAGTAAATTGAAGTCCAGGTTGACAACGCCCCGAACTGGTTTTGTGAGCTATAAACGCGCCAGCAAAAAGCAGCGCATTGTGAGTATCAGTATTGTATGTCTGATTGCGGTGATTAATGCAGCGCTTTTCCTTGCCACTCCCCTTTCCCTGAATTGGATCCCTGCAATTACGGGATCGATCGTTGGTAGTTTATGGTTGATCTCTGCGCTGAGGGTTGGTTTATTTCGTTTTTATTTGCAGTCAATTCTTGCCTTCCTTTTGGGGGTGCTGTTATCCTTAACGAGTTTGGAGGTTTACCAGAGCCTGGCATTATTCTATGGGATTCTGGGCAGCATCCTGCTCCTATCAGGTGGAGTCACCCTGGCAAATTATCTGCACCAACATCCTTCCTTGGAAGAGAAAACTCAATCGTGATGATTTGCATGGCAGAGGTTTTGAATGCAGACATGTGTGAGAACCAATTCCATTTTTATGGTTGCACCTGGTATGCGGAAAATCAGCGCATAAAAAGAATTAACTATTGAACTCCGGTCGGTATCATTATGGGCTTGAATCCTCGCAAATTTATCGATGTTGACCGCTTGATACACGAGCCAGCTCGTTTATTGATCGTGACCATTTTATCTGCCGTAGAAAGTGCCGATTTCTTGTACCTGCAGCGAGAAACTGGCTTAACAAAAGGAAACCTTTCCTCCCATTTATCAAAACTCGAGGCGGCTGACTATGTTGAGATTAATAAAACTTACCGGGGTAAAATCCCTCTCACGGTATGCAGATTGAGCGAATCGGGACAAAAAGCATTCTCCCAATACCGTGACCAATTAAAATATATCGTAGATAACACATAGGATGTGTCGAAATGACAGAATTTGCGATTAAGACTGAGAATTTGAGCCGGGATTTTGGTCCCATCCAGGCCTTGGAAAATCTTTCTATTCAAGTACCTGCTGGCAGTGTTTTCGGTTTCCTGGGACCGAATGGGGCTGGGAAAACCACCACCATCCGTCTGCTGCTTGGTTTGCTCGAACCCACCCAGGGAAAAGCAGAAGTGCTGGGCTGCGATATAAAGAATCAGGCTGATGACATTCGCATCCAGTGTGGAGCATTGCTTGAACACAATGGTCTTTATGAACGCTTGAGTGCCGAGAACAACCTGGAATTCTATGGGCGGATTTGGCGGATACCTGCCCCTGAACGGCAAGCCCGTATTCGCGAGCTGCTTATGAATTTGGATCTATGGGAGCGGCGAGATGAACCGGTGAGTAAATGGAGCACGGGAATGAAACAGAAACTGGCAATGGCACGCGCCTTATTCCACCGGCCGAAATTGCTTTTCCTTGACGAGCCTACCGCTGGTCTCGATCCAGCCGCAGCTGCCAGATTGCGCGATGATCTTGAAAAACTGGTCGAAGTGGAAGGGGTAACGGTATTCTTGAATACTCACAACCTGGCTGAGGCGGAAAGGCTTTGCCAGCAAATCGGCATAATCAGGCGAGGGGAATTGGTAGCCAATGGTTCCCCCAGTAATCTTCGAGCCCAGGCTGGAAGCCCCCATCTTGATATTACTGGAAGGAATTTCTCAAACCAGATGCTCATAGAATTACGAGCCAGGCCGGAAGTCGTATCAGTCGAACAGAATAACAACCGTCTCACGATCCAGCTGCAGGATATTGTTGAAACCGCTCCACTGGTCAGCATGCTGGTATCTGCAGGTGCCCAGGTGGAGGAAGTCATTAAAAACCAGTCCAGCTTGGAAGAGGTGTTTCTAACCTTGATTAATGAGAATGAAGGATCTGCGGAGGTAATCGATGTTAACTGATATCACCACCATCATATGGAAGGAAACCCGAGAATTTATTACGCTCCGACCTGGCTTACGGGGAGGCTGGACTGGAGTGCTGATCATCATTGCGGTATTTGGTATCTTAATTCCAATTCAATCCGGACGCGAATGGGTCTCCGCTCCGACGACCGTTCTTATGTGGGCTTGGCTGCCATTCATTCTGGTAAACAGTGTTGTGGCTGATTCCTTTGCAGGAGAACGTGAACGTCATACACTGGAAACACTGCTTGCATCCCGTCTCTCAGACCGGGCGATATTGATCGGAAAAATAAGCTCAGCCATCGCTTACGGATGGGGCATCACCTTGATCGGCGTTATGGTTGCGTTAGTGACGGTGAATGTCTCTCAGGGTGCTGGCGAATTTCTATTCTTCCCTCCTTTGATCGGTCTGGCGATTTTAAGTTCATCATTCCTTGTCGCCTGGTTAGCCGCGGGTTTAGGGGTTATGGTATCCCTGAAGGCAGCTTCTGTTCGTCAGGCTCAGCAAACACTTAGCGTTGCATTCTTAGCCCTCTTTGTACCCCTCTTGCTCTTACCCCTGCTG
>JALHTN010000339.1 GCA_022865865.1 Anaerolineales bacterium | reverse complement strand
CACCAAGGCGCCTTCGATGCCTTCTTTATCCTGCATGAGCGGCGATATCGTACAAACGAGTACGGAGAAGGGTGGTCGACGGCGTACCTCTTCCCGGCTGCCTCGTAAAACAGTCGCCATTTCAACGGCAAATTCAGCGGGCTTGGCACCCATCAGGGTTTCACTCTGGATATGCTTGATACTGTTGTTCCAGGTGGCATCAAGTTCGTGCAATGGGGCCGCGACGCCGAAATCCTGAGCGCTGACCATGGGCCAATAGAAAGCGATGGAAGATAGGTAATCGGTGATGCGCGCCATCATGCCCACATCCGCCTTGGTAGAGGCTCGTCTTTCACCGGTATTAATATCAATAGTTTCATATCCACAGCCATCAGTCGTGAAGTAAGAGACCCCTTCCTGGAGATTGAGGTCGAAGGCCGGGTCTCTGGCTCCCATGACGAAGGTACGCGGAACAGTTGACATTGCCTCCCGCACCATTTGGCGTGGAATTTTTACCACCCGTGTATCCGGGTCAACATGGGCACCATGATCGTTAAATAAATCTAGTGCTATTTGTGTTGGGAACTGCACGCCAATATCTTCAAGTACTTGCAGAGTGGCTTCCTGGAAATCATCCAGCTGCTGGTCAGACAGGAAATTCATGTGATAATTCGATCGGATCGGTTCTAGAGCGGGTGTTTCGGAGGGCATTTGGTTAATTCTCCTCTTGACATTTTCTTTATGATATTCATTCACCTTTACTAGATAGCACCTTGTACGGATCCAGTGCATCCCGTAATCCATCGCCGATGTAGTTGATCGATATGATCGTAAAGAAGATCATCAGACCAGGAAAAATGGCTAACCAGGGGTGTTTGGTGAGATGCAGCTGGGCGTCACTCAGCAAGCTGCCCCAGCTGGCCGTCGGCGGCATCACGCCGAATCCCAGGAACGAAAGACCGGATTCCTCCATGATGGCATAGCCGATTTCCAGTGTCGCATCGACGATAATCGGTCCGAAGCCATTGGGCAGGATCTCGCTGAGCATGATCAACGCGCTGCCGGCTCCAAGAGCTCGAGCCGCGTTCACGTAATCCATTTCCCGACCGCTGAGGAACACAGCCCGCACCAGGCGGGCGATCGTCGTCCAGGAAAGAATGCCGATCACCAGTGCGATAGTCATCACGCTGTTGGCTTTTAGCAACGGAAAATCTACCTCGCGCAGGATAGCACTTAACAGAATTAACACAAGCAGCGAGGGCAAGGATAAGAAGGCATCGATGATGCGCATCAGGATGTCGTCCACCCAACCGCCAAAATATCCGGCGATCATGCCGATCGGGATGCCGATCACCAGCGTGATCACCATCACCATGAATCCGACAAATAACGATATACGGCCGCCGTACAGGCAGCGCGTGAGCAGGTCTCGGCCTAAGGCATCTGTGCCGAATGGGTGCTGCAGAGAAGGGGGCTCCAGCCTGCTCAGGATGTCCGATGTGTTTGGATCATAAGGGGAGACAAAAGCGAAAACGGAGGCAAGGATGATCACCGTCAGCACGACTGCCCCTACGATGGCCCCAGGATGGCGCCGGAATCGTCGCCACACGAGCCGCATCATGCTCTCATGCTCCCGTACGGCCAGTCCTTCAACTAAGGTATGATCAATTGCACTACCACCGGTATCTATTGTTGGCATAGTTTTCTTAATCGTAGCGTACGCGTGGGTCCAGATATGCGTAAGCGATATCTGCCATGAGGTTTGCGAAGATGATGATTCCAGCACCGATAATCAAAACAGCCATTAGTACCGGGTAATCGCGTGCAGTTGCCGCGTCGTAATAAAGCCGGCCCATCCCAGGCCAAGAAAACAATAATTCCACATATAGGGAACCGGCGAAGATGTATGGAAAATCAAGCGCAAACATAGTCACCAACGGGATCAGTGCGTTCTTCAATGCATGCCGCATGTAGATGATGCGTTCCTGCTGGCCTTTTGCCCGCGCGGTGCGGATGTATTCCTGGTTCTTGACCTCCAGCATGCTGGAACGCAGGAAACGTGAATACCAGGCCACCCAGCCCACCATGCCCATCGTGACCGGCAGGATCAGGTGCTTGATGCGATCCAAGATGGAGAAGCCTTCCCCCAGGGTCGACATACCACCTGCAGGCAGAAGGGGTTCCCCGGTAAAGGGATTTTCCAACCAGGAATAGAAGATAAGAATTAATATAAGTCCCAACCAGAATTCTGGGATGGCTTGCCCCATAAAGGACAGCGTTGTGGCTGTGATATCGAATGTAGAGTACTGCTTGATGGCGGACAAGATACCGATCGGAATCGCCACGATAGCTACCACTATCAGGGTGATGGTCATCAAATACATCGTGTTGAAGACTCGGTCGGCGATTTCATCGAGAACCGGGT
>JALHTN010000338.1 GCA_022865865.1 Anaerolineales bacterium | reverse complement strand
AGCCTCGTCTTCCACCAGGTGGATTACCCCGAAGGCGATCACGCTCTCGTACTGCATGCCGAATTCCAAAGCCAGGTTGGAGGGCAGCAGCTTACCGGATTGGCTGGCCTCGAAGCACACCTCTGGATAACGCTCAGCATTGGAGCGAATCTGCCCCCTGACGTTGGAGTGAAAATAGATTTCGTGCTGCTCCGGTGAGTACCAGAACAGGGTGGGGGTGATGTAGGGCTGCTTATCCGACCGGGTGGCGATATGACCGATCTGGATCCGATTCAGGAAGTCAACGATCCATTCCTCGTCTTGGGCGTATTCGGGGCGTCGCATTTTGTTCAGGAGGGGTTCTTGGTTTGTCATTTTGTCCTCATCGGTCAGCGGGTACCACTCCTAAGTCTTCAGAAGATATCTTGAGTTCCGCAAAATTGGCAAAGGAAAGGTCGCGAAAGGTGAGACCCATTTCATTGCGCAAGTGATCGAATAGGGATGTGTAGCTGTCCAGGATGCGCGTCTCCCATCTGAGGCTTAATTTCTCAGCTGCATGGTGAATGGCACCCGTATCCGCTCCTTCGATCTCGGTGAAATTTCCGTAAGGCATTTCATCCAGTGTGATCTGGAGACCATCTAGGATATAGGTGGTGCGGAATTTTTCGTACATCAAGCTGATCTGGTAGCCCAAGGTTTCCAGCAGGGATTGTGCGGATTGAAAGTCGCTGACCGTGAATTCGATCTCTCGGCGGGCATGGACTCCATCGATCGTCTCGCCGGGTCCTTTGTAAGTCATCCGCGCAGCGGCATCCTGACGCAGGCGCAGCACTTGAGCAGTGCGGGTCAGTTCTCCATCCGGCAGGTCAAAACGCAGGTTGACCTCGTGCACTCTCGGTTCGGTCAGATCACCTCCCAGGGCTTCCACTTTACCTTGGAAAGCATTCA
This sequence comes from Anaerolineales bacterium, assembly GCA_022865865.1. Next base: position 4,935 of record JALHTN010000338.1, on the reverse strand, counting down.
AATCTGAAAGATACAGTTTGATCTCCAGCTCCTGATTCTTCTGGCTCATTTTCTATCCTTTGTGATTAGATTACGCTCAGTAGGGTATCCCTTTGCTCCACACGGTCACCGGGTTTGACCTGCAAACGGCTGACTTTACCTGGGCGGGGGGATTTCAGCTGGTTTTGCATTTTCATCGATTCAAGCACCACGAGTATATCCCCCTTGTCAACTGTCTGCCCTTCACTGACTGGGATTGTGACGATCAAGCCGGGCATGGGTGCCCGCAGATGAAAGTCGACGTTCTGCGGTGGTCCACCGCCAAGCGAGGACCGCAACCTTCGTTCCCGTTCGTCCTCTACCAGCAGCACATATTGCGACCCATGCAGCAGTACCAGCCAGCCATCTTCGCTCTCATTAACCAATGCTTCGTATGATTTGTTGTTCGCCAAGAGAGAGTAAACGGTCTGCTCGCTGACCGACTCAAAATCGATCTCGTATTTAACGCCATCCACGGTGATTTGATGTTCGTCCAGGATCTCAATTAGAATTTCACGCTCACCGCTAGTCGCCACGTATTTCATCGCTGCATCCTCTCCCAGCGACCGACCCATTTCCAGTTGCTGGTGTCGCGCTCGTTGCGTTGGATGATATTGGCGGCTCTTTGAGTCTGTTGGTGGGCGACCAGGGTCGCCATGATGGCGGCGACCTCGGTCAGGTCTTCTTTGATTTCCTCGGCAGCTTCCATCGAGAAACGCTCCTCCACAAAGCGCGTATCGTATTGTCCAGCCATGAAGCGGGTAGAATCCATCATCCGCTGGTGGAAGGGGATGTTGGTGCGGATGCCGATAATCTTAAATTCTTCTAGAGCGCGGCGCATGCGGAGCAGCGCTTCACCGCGCGATTCGCCGCTCACAATCAGTTTGGCGATCAAGGAATCGTAGTAGGGAGAAATGGTAAACCCGGAATAGACGCCGGTGTCCAGCCTGACCCCAGGACCAGTGGGTAAAATCATATGGGTGATGCGACCAGTGGATGGGAGGTAGTCGTTGTACGGATCTTCAGCATTGATACGGCATTCGATAGCCGAACCAGTCAGCGTGATATTCTCCTGAGTATGGCGTAATTGGCGCCCCCGGGTGATGCGAATCTGTTCTTTGACGATATCGATTCCGGTCACCATCTCCGTAATCGGGTGCTCGACCTGTAGGCGGGTGTTCATTTCCAGAAAGAAATAATTTTTGTCTTTATCAACCAGGAATTCGATCGTCCCTGCGTTGACATAGTCAACGGCTTGTGCTGCCCGCACAGCTACCGACCCCATCTGCTGGCGCAAGTCATCGTCATCTCCGATGAAGGGGGAGGGTGCTTCTTCCAGCAATTTCTGGTGCCGGCGTTGGAGAGAGCATTCTCGTTCCCCCAGGTGGATCACGTTTCCGTGGGTATCAGCCAGGATTTGAATCTCGATATGCCGGGCACCTTCAACCAGTTTCTCCAGGTAAACGTTGCCATCGCCAAATGAAGCTTCTGCCTCATGCCGCGCGGCTTGGAGTAAATCAGGCATGTCCTCGATTGCTTGCACTTCGCGCATGCCCTTGCCGCCCCCACCTGCAGTTGCCTTGATCAACAGCGGAAATCCAAACTTCTCTGCCAGGACCAGAAGCTCATCATCTCTGAGCGATCCTTCACCTTCTGTTCCTGGCACTACTGGTACCCCACTGGCGATTACTTTTGCCCTGGCAACACCCTTGTCCCCCATTGCAGCGATCGAGGAGGGTTTGGGTCCGATAAATGCCAGGTCCTCATCCAGGCAGGCTTGAGCAAAGTCAGCGCGTTCGGCGAGAAAACCATAACCGGGGTGAACCGCGCCTGATTGACTTTGCTTGGCGATGGTGATGATTTTTTCGGCGCGCAGGTAAGAATCTCTGGCGGCAGATGGACCGAGATAATAGGCCTCATCAGCCAGCCGAACGTGCATCGCTTCGCGATCTGCTTCTGAGAAGACGGCTACCGTCCCTAATCCCAACTCCCGGCAGGCTCTGATGATGCGCACAGCTATCTCGCCCCGGTTTGCGATCAAGACTTTATTAAACATAGATTGTCTCTGATTCTATCCTATTCTGAATGCTAATAGTCGAATAAATGATTAAGTAAGCATCACTCAGGGGTCGCAACAGCCAGTGTTTGGTGTAGGAATTGCAATACGCGGCCGTTGATTTCTTGCGGTTTATCTTGGGGCAGCATATGACCTGCCCCGGGCACAATCCACAGCTCAGCATCTGGTATAACGCTTGCCAAATCACGTGCATGTTGGGGGGAGGCGTGCTCATCTTCTAAACCTTGGATCACCAGCGTTGGGCAGGAGATCTGCCTGATCACAGGTCGCAGATCCCATTCCCGGATCTCTGGACGGGACCAGCCATCAAACCAGCCTTGGAATAATGCCTTAGATTTAATGCCATGCACCTGGTCCATCTGCTTTTGAAAGCGCACATCGTTTTCAAATTCTTGTTTTACGGTCAGGATCCCAGACGCCATTTTCGGTTCGATATAGATATGCGCCGCGATGATCACCAGACAGGTTACTTGTTCCGGATGTTTGACTGCGTAATGCATGGCAATATTACCGCCATCGCTGTGCCCGATCAAGGCAGCCTGATTGTGCCCGAGCTGGTTAAGGATACCTTCCAGGTCTGCCAAGTCAGGCTCGAAATCGGGCATTGACCAGCTGCCCCGGGGAGCAGAATTCCCATGTCCCCAGCGATCGTAGGCTAAAACCTGGTAGCCAGCCCGGCAGAATTCCTGGATTTGTCCTTTCCAGGAGCGGATAGTCCCCAAGCCATGATGCAGAAAGACAAGCACAGGTCCATCATCCGGGCCAGCGCTCTGGAACGCTAATTCTCTCCCGTTGACAACCAGCAGCTGCTTCATATATTAGAGGGGAATGCAGCCATGCTTCTTGGCCGGGTTTGTATCTCGCTTGTTGGCTACCATCTCGAGCGCATTGACCAAACGCGGGCGGGTTTCACGCGGCTCGATGACATCATCGATAAAGCCCCGGGATGCCGCGATGTAGGGATTGGCAAATTTCTCACGGTAATCGGAAACTAATTCTGCCCTGCGGCCTTCCACATCATCCGCTTCGGAAAGTTCTTTGCGGAAGATGATGTTGACCGCACCTTCTGGACCCATAACGGCAATCTCCGCTGTCGGCCAGGCAAGGTTGACATCACCGCGAATGTGTTTGCTGCTCATCACGTCGTAGGCACCACCGTAAGCTTTGCGAGTAACTACAGTAAGTTTGGGAACAGTGGCTTCGCAGTAGGCGAACAACAATTTGGCTCCATGGCGGATGATACCGCCGTGTTCCTGACCGGTGCCGGGCAGAAATCCCGGTACATCCACGAAGGTGATGATGGGGATATTAAAGGCATCGCAAAAGCGGACGAAGCGGGCAGCCTTGTCAGAGGAGTTGATGTCCAGCACGCCGGCCAGGACCGCAGGCTGGTTGGCAACGATCCCAACACTGTGTCCACCCAGACGGGCAAACCCAACCACAATATTTTGGGCGTAGTTTTCGTGGATTTCAAAGAATTGTCCATCATCGACGATCAGGTGGATGGCATCTTTGATATTGTAAGGTTTGCTGGGGTCATCGGGAACGAGACTATCCAGGGCTTCGGACATGCGCAGTGGATCATCTGTTGGGGGAACATAAGGTGGATCTTCCATATTGTTCTGGGGGAGGTAGGTCAGCAATTTGCGGAGCAGATAAAGCGTATCCGCTTCGGTATCCGTAGCGACGTGACAAACACCAGATATCTCGGAGTGGACTCCGGCGCCACCCAGGTCCTCAAAGGAAACCTCTTCATGAGTGACCGTTTTCACCACTTCCGGTCCGGTTACAAACATATAGGAGGAGTTGCGTACCATGAAGATGAAATCTGTCAGCGCTGGGGAGTAAACCGCTCCGCCGGCACAGGGACCCATGATAGCACTCAGCTGGGGAATCACTCCTGAGGCCAGGGTATTTCTCAGGAAGATATCCGCATAACCTCCCAAGGACACCACGCCTTCCTGGATGCGCGCGCCACCTGAGTCATTCAATCCAATCACTGGCGCGCCGTTCTTCAATGCCATATCCAGCAGTTTGCAGACTTTTTCAGCATGAACCTCTCCCAGACTGCCGCCGAAAACCGTGAAATCCTGGGAAAAAACGTACACCAATCGACCTTCAATTGTTCCCCACCCGGTGACAACGCTGTCACCCAAGAATTTCTGCTGGTCAAGCCCAAAGTCATGTGTGCGATGAACGGCAAAGGCATCGATCTCACGAAATGATCCTTTATCTAACAATAAATCTATTCGCTCCCGGGCAGTCAGGCGACCGCGCTTGTGTTGGGTGGTGATGCGTTCCTCTCCGCCACCCAGGCGGCTCTCAGCTTTCCGGAGGCGCAGATCTTCTATCTTTTTTTGATGGCTCATGCAATTCTCCAAAGTAGGCTTTTGCACTTGAAGTTGATAAAGTCCAATATGCGAATAATATCACGGTCAAGCTGATCGCGGCCATGAAAAGCCAATTCTCGAACTTATTCCCTCTCCAAACAGAAAGAATTTGTTCAAGCCACTGGAAGCCGAGATAAACCGGGATCACGATTCGAGTGGCTAGCGGGGCGCTGGATTTCCCAGTCCACAATCCCCAGAAAAGTGCTGCCCCGATCATAACTCCAATTAGACCGGTCAAGGCAAGGTAAAGAGGAGACTTCCCGGGTAGGGTAGTCAAAAAAAGCCACCAGGTGATTGAGTAAACAAATCGCACTAGGTGGACGATTGTTATGATTAACACCAGACAAGCCAGCAGCGTTACGGCGAATGGGCGTCTCACATCTTGAATAAATTCACTCAACTTTTGAACCTCTTCTTAAACCAGATCAACCGATTTCCAGGGTGATCTTT
>JALHTN010000337.1 GCA_022865865.1 Anaerolineales bacterium | reverse complement strand
CCTGCTGTGTACTTGCGCCTTCATCATCCCTTATCGTGCCGGGCTTTGGAATATCGGCATGTCGGGCCAGCTTTACGCAGGAGCATTAGCCGCGTATGCAGTCCTTTTCGGGCTGGGGATAGGAGCATCGACTGATTCGCATCTTTCGGTCGGAATCCTGATCCCATTAATGTTAATTGCAGCAGCTCTGGGCGGCTCGCTGGTGGGAGCGATCGCCGGCTTCTTTAAAGGCAAGTTCAACATAAACGAGATCGTGATGACCATGATGTTGAATTTCATCACCTTCTGGTTGGTCTCATTCATGATCAAAGAGGGCGGCCCCTTCATGAATCCAGGTGGTAGAGGTGAAAGTTTCGAGCTGCCTGCGACACTGCATGCACCCCGCTTTCTGGATATACCCTTCACCGTCCTGATCGCGCTGGGTGCTGCCATCCTGCTCTATTTCATGTTTGCAAAAACTAAGCTCGGTTACCAGATCAGAGCCTATGGTAAAAATCCTGCTGCAGCTAGCTATGCCGGGATCAGTAAATTAAAAATACCGCTCCAGGTATTTATCATGGGCGGCGCGCTGGCGGGTCTCGCAGGGTACCATTATTTCGCCGCTGTTCCTGGAGTTTACAAGATCGCCAGAAACTACGGGTATTTTGGTGACCTGGCCTTCTATGGGATCATTTGTGGTTTGATTTCCCAGGGGAATCCCATCGCAGCCATCCCGGTCACTTTGCTCTTCGGAGGCTTATCAACTGGGGCCAGGTTCGTCCAGGGCAAACTGGGCATGAGTTTTGGGATAGACTATGCCTTGCTCGGGGTGCTGATGATCACGCTGGTTGCATTTCAATTCTTTTACCGTTATAAGATCGTGTGGGTAAAAACAAGGAAGGAGAGCATAGATGTGGGAATTCTTCATTAGAAGCCTGGATGCCTCGACAATTTTCACCATAGCAGCTCTCGGCGAACTGATCGGTCAGCGCTCTGGGGTGCTGAATGTTGGCATCGAGGGCGTGATGCTGTTTGGTGCTACCCTGGGATTCATCGTAGCTCAAACCACTGGCAGCTTCCTGCTGGGTTTCCTGGTCGCCATTGCCATCGGTGGTCTGCTTGGGCTGCTGCATGGTTTCTTTTCAATCACGCTGGGTGGAGACCAGGTTGTGAGCGGCATGGGTATCTGGATCCTGGGCTTCGGTCTCACTACCTACATCGGCAATCCATATACTGGACCTTTAGGCCTGGAGCGCATCCCCTCCATATTCGGATTATCGCCCTTCTTTTTCCTTGGGATTGTACTGGTCGTCATCACCTGGTTTGTGCTCACAAAAACGAGCTTGGGATTGAGAATCAGATCGGTGGGAGAGAATCCCTCGGTTGCCGAGGTTTCGGGGATCAACGTCGCAAAAACTCGCTACCTGTGCGTGATCAGCGGTGGGATGCTGATGGGGCTCGCCGGAGCGATTTACTCCCTGGATTACAACCCGGTCTGGAACTACAATTTCCTCATGGGTTGGGGATTCATCGCTTTAGCCCTGGTCTTCTTCTCCATGTGGAATCCTTTTATCTTGCTCGGTGGATCACTGCTTTTCGGGACATTGTGGCAGCTTTCCCTCAACCCGCAGCTGGTATTACCCGGCGTGTTTTCCAGGTACATCTGGAGGACCGTGCCATTTGTGATCACCGTTGGCGCTTTACTGTTCATGGCTACCAAATGGTTCCGGACCCGATGGGGTGCTGCAAAACCAGAAGCCCTCGGGCAGCCTTATCTTAAAGATTAAAGTATTATTCACCAAATTTAGCTGCAGCAACTGCAGCATAGGAATTTCCGTTGTTGCACGTGGCTGAGGATTGGACCATACGGTCAACGAAGAAGAAAACATGCCCCACAGTGCACCCAGGCAGTGAAGATAAAGAATGAGAGAAATATCATCCCTGGGTGCTTTAGACCAGGCTCCTTGCTTATTAATCACTCAAGAGATCCTCTTGTAATACATGTGCTTTACCATATAGATGACTTGAGGTGATGCACGTGTATTGCTTAACCGACGAAACAAATAGG
>JALHTN010000336.1 GCA_022865865.1 Anaerolineales bacterium | reverse complement strand
CTTGACTGAGCTTCGCCCGGAGGATGAAGCGGCAGAATCCGAAGATCGGGGAAAGAGTCAAGTTCGGGAAATCAATGAGTGAATTTAGGTTACACTTTGCCTGATGAATGAGCTGATACTGGTCGTGGATGACGAGAAAGAAATTGTGAAGCTGGCGCGCGACTACCTGGAACGGACCAGCTTCCGCGTGCTGAGTGCAGGTGATGGGGTGACTGCCCTGGCAGCGGCGCGCAGTGAGCAGCCTGACCTGGTGGTGCTAGATTTGAACCTGCCGGGAATGGATGGTTTGGATGTGTGCCGCAAACTGCGCCAGGCATCAGACATACCGATCATCATGCTGACGGCACGCGTGGAGGAGACGGACCGCCTGATCGGATTGGAGCTGGGCGCGGACGATTACATTTCCAAACCTTTCTCGCCGCGCGAGCTGGTGGCGCGCGTGCGGGCAGTGCTGCGCAGGACCGGCGGGGAAGCCAGGCAGGCTGACATCCTGCGTGTGGCCGATCTGGAAATTCATCTGGCAGGGCACCGCATGACGCGGGGTGGGGAGCTGGTAGACCTATCGCGGATCGAATTCAACCTGCTGGTGATCCTGGCCCAGCACCCAGGCCTGACTTACACACGCGCACAGCTGCTGGAGCGGATTCACGGCTATGCCTTCGATGGGTATGACCGCAGCATCGACGCGCATATCAAAAACCTGCGCCGCAAGCTGGAGCCCAACCCGTCCGAGCCAATATACATAATGACAGTATACGGCGTGGGATACAAATTCAATGAACAGGCCTAGTCCAGTGAAAATCTTTTATATATCCAGGTTGAAAAGCTGATGTACCAGAGACGATTCAGGCGACGCCATGATTACCGTTGGGGACCGCTAGGAGGAGGAACCCGTGCTGACTGGCATGGAAAACGGCGCAGGCTGTTCTTCAGTTTTGTGGGGGTAATTATGCTGCTGGTGGTGTTTTTCCTATTGGGCATGGCAGGATTGGCATTTGTTTTGACCAACCTGTTCGGCGGAAGCGGACAGGCAACAGTACTGGTGTGGGTGATCGGGTGTGGGATGGCGGTGACCTTTCCGCTGCTGGTTGGATTGATCGCCATGCGGACTTTCCGCAACATGTTTGACCCATTAGCCAAGGTTATGGCGGCGGCAGACGCCGTGGCAGAAGGTGATTTCAGCGCGCGGGTTCCCGAGCGAGGCACAGGCGAGTTCGGGCGGCTGACGCGCTCCTTCAACCGCATGGTAGCTGAGCTGCAGCGAGCTGATCTGCAGCGCCGCAACCTGACGGCAGATGTAGCCCACGAGCTGCGCACGCCGCTGCACATCATGCAGGGCAACCTGGAGGGGATCGCTGACGGGGTTTACGAGGCGGATGAAGAGCAGATCGATCGCTTGTTGGGGGAAACCCGGCAGATGGCGCGGTTAGTGGAAGATCTGCGCACGCTGTCGCTGGTAGAAGCGGGACAGCTGCCGATGAAGTGGGAGCAGGTTGATATTCACGAACTGCTAGCTGATGTGGCGACCAGTTTCAGCGGGCAGGCCGAAGCTGCTGGAGTAGATTTGCAGTTTGCTGTGAGCGGCGAGGGGGAAGGATTGCAAATCCAGGGGGATGCAGGCCGGCTGGACCAAGTGTTGAGCAACCTGGTGGCTAATGCGCTAGATCACACGCCATCTGGAGGGGAGATTCGAATGTGGGCAGCTCAACAGCAGGAGGGAGTATTGATTGAGGTATCCGACTCCGGAAGCGGGATACCGGATGAAGACCTGCCCCATATATTTGACCGTTTCTGGCAGGGAGAAGGCAGGCGCCAGGCAGGCAGCGGATTGGGGTTGGCGATAGCAAAACACCTGGTCCAGGCAAATGGGGGTGAGATAAGCGTTCAGAGCCAGCTGGATGAGGGGACTACCTTTTCGATCAGCCTGCCTGTGCGAGAGAAAGAGGGCTAATCGGCTCTGCGCGCAGCGAGTTCCGCAACCAGGTTATCTAAATAATATGAATTAGTAATTATTGGGGGAGTGTTAATGTTTAAGATCATCATCTTTATCCAAATAATAAGAGTTATAATACCTTATATGTAAACATACCTGATTATTGACGTTGTTAAGATAGCCATCATAGTTTTCATCCAACACAGTCTCGATATCTGAATATTTAATCGATCAGAAGAGAGAATAAGCAATCAGGATTTTGCTTATCAACCCGTTAATCCGCACAGACAGCTCAAGCGTTCGGGCGCGGAGGAGCGTATCGGGGAATTGTCGAACGAACTTTATGTAAGGAGAAATTTCGTATGAGTGAGCAAGTAGATACGATCATCGTCGGCGCAGGTCAAGGAGGGCTCTCAACCAGCTACCACCTAAAGCGGCAAGGACGTGAACACGTTATATTGGAACAGGCAGATCGAGTGGCGGAAGCCTGGCGTAATCGATGGGACTCATTTACGCTGATCACGCCCAACTGGACGGTCCGCCTCCCGGGAGCAGAGTACCAAGGCGATGACCCGGATGGCTTCATGGCTCGAGACGAAGTCATAGCCTACTTTGAAGATTACGTTGAGCGGTTCGAGCTGCCGATTAGATACGGTACACGGGTGACATTTATCGAGCCGATGGAGGCTGGCTACCGGGTGAGGACCGACAAGGTAGAATACGAAACTGCTAACGTGGTGATGGCAACAGGTTTGTACCAGGGACCCAGGATACCACCGTTCGGCAGCAACCTGCCAGCGGATATCCGCCAGATGCATTCCAGCGAATACCGCAGTCCGGAGGCACTACCCGCCGGTGCGGCGCTTGTGGTAGGGTCGGCACAATCCGGCTGCCAGATAGCCGAAGAACTCTATCAGGGGGGACGCAAGGTATACCTCTCCGTGAGCGGTGCAGGACGGGTCCCCCGGCGCTACCGCGGCAAGGACATCACGTGGTGGTTTGATGAAATGGGATTCTGGGATAAGACCATCGATAATCTTCCATCACCCAAGGCAAAATTCGCGGGAAGCGCGCATGGTACAGGTAAAGATGGCGGCCATACGATTAATTTACATCAATTTACCAGGGATGGCGTAGTGTTGTTGGGCCACATACAAAGCATACAAGAGAACCGGATTGTTTTAGCCCCGGATTTGAAAGAAAATCTGGCTAACTCTGATAAAGGCGAAGCCGAAATGGTAAAGGGAATTGATACCTACATCGAGAAGAATGGGCTGGATGTACCTGTAGAAACCCTGCCTGCATTAAGGGATGGCTACGAGGCGGAAATGATCCCTGAATTGGATCTTGAGGGGGCCGGCATCACCAGTGTTATCTGGGCCACAGGTTACAAATTTGACTTCAGCCTGGTCAAGCTGCCCGCATTTGACGAGGACGGATATCCGGTGCAGAAGCGCGGCGTAACCGAATTTCCGGGGCTTTACTTCATTGGACTACAATTCTTACACACCATGAAATCCGGGCTTCTG
>JALHTN010000335.1 GCA_022865865.1 Anaerolineales bacterium | reverse complement strand
TCACGATTAAAGAATAAAATGAGGGTGCTATGAAAGCATCAGTATATATTGCGACCAGCGTTGACGGTTTCATTGCCCGGGAGGATGGCAGTGTCGACTGGCTCTCCTCTGGAGAAGATGCAGGCAGTGGGGATTACGGCTATCAGGACTTTATGAATTCCGTGGATGCACTCGTAATGGGGCGCAACACCTACGAACTGGTATTATCCTTTGGCTCATGGCCTTATGGAGATAAACCTGTAATTGTTCTGAGCAGTCAGCAGCTGCAGCTACCAGAAAGCATCCCGAACACCGTGTCAGTGATGTCGGGTTCTCCGGATGAAATCGTTCGCCGTCTTGCAGAACGAGGCTATGAACACCTGTACATTGATGGCGGTAAGACCATTCAAGGATTCATTAGTGAAGGATTGATCCAAAAATTAATCATTACCACAGTGCCAATCCTGATTGGTAGTGGGATTCCACTATTTGGAGCACTTCCTCACGATATCCGCTTGCATCACCTTGAGACACTAATATTTGATAACGGTTTGGTGCAGAGCAAATACGAGATTCTCGAAAACAACGGTTAGCAGCTGCCTAAAATTCTTTCCATCCAGGGATAGCTGCACTTCAGATCAGATCCCAGGGACTGCTATACTTTTGCCCGGCCAGGTTATGCAGTGAGTTAGGAAAGAGCTGTGCGCATATTATTATTCAAATACCTGCCAACCTCCAATATTTCAGCCTTCGGTAAATACTTAACTTGAATATCTAAAGAATTTCCTATATAATCAAATTACTAAAGGTGGATTAACATTAATCCCAACTTACAAGCCACCAGAAATATTCATGGTGGCTTTTTTTATTTTCAACGGAAGTAGGTGTGAAAAACTAACCTCTATTTCTTCAAATCAATAATCGCAGCATACAGGTTACCCACGAATTAACAATCAACGAAATTCACATGTGCGAGGTCGACGGAAACAGGAAACGAATAAAGGAGTAATAAAACAATGGCAACCATAAAATCATCAATAACTATCAATGCTCCAGTGGAAAAGGTGTTTGAGTATACGAAACCGGGAAATCTGCCAGAAATTTGGCCCAGCCTGGTTGAGGTCAAGAACATCAAAGAATTACCAAACGGGGGTTACAGCTGGGATTGGGTGTACAAGATGGCTGGGATGAAATTTAACGGATCCAGCGAACATGTTGAATTTGTGGAGAATGAGCGCACTGTATCACAATCAACTGGTATTGATAGCACCATAACATGGACATATGAACCTGTGGGTGGCGGGACCAAGATGACCGCACTGACCGAGTACAAGATTCCGGTTCCGCTGCTGGGGAAGGTGGCAGAGGCGTTTATTGTCAAAATGAACGCCAACGAGAGCGAAACGATCCTGGCAAACCTGAAAGCCAGAATGGAAGCATGAAGCTTGATTCAGTATAAATGTTGACTTCCGCACAATGATGGATTATGGGACGCAGGTATTTGGAACTGTGTCCCATTGTTCATTTTGCGGTAGTGGGCGGCTGCACATATCGTTTGCCAGGCCTTGAAATGCCCACTGGATGTCTTCTTCGAGAATATCGATATCTCCTTTGGGTGGTGTTTTTTTGAACCTTTATCAGAGCTTTATATTAATAAGTAAACTGATCTGCTGAACATGAAACGATCAGGGTTCCACCACAATTTGGCTGGATTAATCAACCACTCGAATCGTGCTTTGTCGCTGGCGATCGATAGTCAGCTTTAGGACATCGGGTCTGGCATAATGGCCGGCGGGATCAAAGTTCTGCCTCTCTTCTCGGACCCGATTGTATTCGAGGCTGGCCAGGATCAGTCGTTCTTCACCCACGACAGGCTCCATCCGGTCCAGCGATACAGGAACCCCCGTTGGCAAAGATATCTGCTGAATTCGCTGTAATAGCAGACCGGTGCGGGGTATCAGCAGGAATATCTATACTGCGCATCAAGCCCGAAACCGAAACCACATAAGAACGAGATTCGAGAGCCATAAAGCGGGTGATATCCTGGGTGTTGCGGGAGCTGCCTGGCCAGACTGCGATATGTAAATCTTCACCCAAACCGTAGAGTGCTGCGCGAGCCAGGGGCATCCAATTCTCCCAACAATTAAGCCCACCCACGGTAAATGCCCCCAGTCGATGAGTTCGTAAACCGTGCCCATCTCCGGGTGACCACGTTAATCGTTCTTCGTAGGTTGGCATCAACTTGCGATGGACAGACTGAATGGCGCCTTCAGGATCAATATAAACCAGGCTGGCGTACAGGCTGTGTCCTCCCCGATCATCTGGACGCTCAATGCAGCCGAGCATGACAGCCAGGTGATTTTTTCGAGCTAAATCACACACACCATCCAGGTGCCCGGCTTCAATTTGAACCGCGTTAGCCAGATAATGGGCGTGGATTTCTTTCTGCATAGGGGAGTTGAACTCAGCCCCGTGAGTGCGCTCGATCCAGAATGGATAACCTGGGAGCAATCCTTCACCGAAAACCACCAGGTTGCAGCCAGCTTCTGCGGCTTTGTGAGTATATTCCAGTATTTTTATCAGGGTTTGATCGCGGTTCAACCAGACTGGGGCAATTTGAGCCATTCCGACAGATAAGAGATCCGCATCATTTGTTTGCGTCATGTTGAATGTCTCCTTCAACATAATCATACATTAGGATGGTCCCCCATGGGGCAGCAGAAATTGCCCCAATTTTACGGGATGGTTACCCCCCTCCCCCAATTAATGTCTTTGCGAGCGGAGCGGAGCCTGTCCTCGACCGTAGGGAGGGGGCAATCTCGTTCTTCTTCCTCCATTAATTTACTCCAGCGTTCTATGCTGGGCGAGCGAAGCGAAGCGCGTTCTCGACCGCAGGGAAGGGCAATCTCCACCCAATTAATGTCCTTGCGAGCGGAGCGGAGCCTGTCCTCGACCGTCGGGAGGGGGCAATCTCATTCTTCTTCCTCCATGTGTTCACTTCACCGC
>JALHTN010000334.1 GCA_022865865.1 Anaerolineales bacterium | reverse complement strand
TGATTTCGCGCCACCTTCTGTTGTCGGTGGGTGTGTTCCTACCAACGAATGGACTACAGCTGCGGCGGCGGGGGTGGTTGTGCGCTCGGAACCCGGAATCGTGGTCCTCGATCTGGATGGTGATGGGGATGAAAGGACAGGCTGGAACCTATTTCACCTGCATGTCGCCACCGAGGGTAGAGTACCAGTCGGAGTGAGTCTCAATGCCGGGGATAAGATCGGTCATCCATCCTGTGAAGGTGGCACCAGTACTGGGACGCATATCCATATCGCCCGTAAGTACAATGGGGAGTGGATTCTGGCTGACGGACCCCTGGCTTTTAATTTAGATGGTTGGATCGCGCACAACGGTTCCCAAAAATATCAGGGTACCTTGACCCGCTTTTCCAACACTGTAACGGCTTGTGAATGTTCAGACAGCGCCAGCTTCATCACTGCTGAAGATAGAAACGATGAATCCGACACCATAAATCCGTAAAAACTGCGCTGGGTCAATATAAAAAGGGGGAAAACTTGATAATATCAAACATATATTCAATATTATTAAATATAAAGCTTGACAAATCATAATAATTGGTTATAATGTTTATGATTTTATAGAATATGATTGGATTTTGGAGTAAAGCATTATGAACCCCCAGTATGAATTCATATCAAAACAGCAGGAGCAACTAGTCTCCTTGGCACAGCTCAATAAATTACTGCAAAAACGCCAAGTACAGCGCTATGGTGTGTGGGGAAAGGTCATCGGTTGGTTCGGTGATGTGCTGATCGATAGCGGATCGTGGATGAAGAGAGTCTCCAGTGCTCCTGTTGAAGAAAATTCTGCAGGGATCTACACTCAGAATTAAACGAGAGGAAACTATCAATGCAAACTTTGCCTAATAAATGCCCGATATGTAATGGCGAAATCCTCGTCACCCGATTGCAGTGTCAGGATTGTGACAGCACAATCGAAGGTCGCTTTGTTCATGGCACGTTTGAAGCTTTGACCCCAGAGCAGCTGGGGTTTGTGGAGACATTCATTCGTTGCGAGGGCAAAATCAACCGCATGGAAGACGAGATTGGTTTGTCCTACCCGACCATCCGCAACCGGTTACATGAGGTCATTCGCGCCATGGGGTATGAACCGGGAGGGGAAGAACCTGGGATGAGTGATGTAGAACGCCGGAAAGTACTGGAAGATTTAGAGCAGGGCAAGATCACCTACGAGGATGCGATGAGCATGCTGAAAGAAGGGGAGGATTAAGGCGATGGACTCGAGAACTGTGCAAACGAGTGAGACACCCAGGCTTGATTTGAATATTTCCGGCAATTTGTCGGTGAAAGGTTGGGATAAGGGAGAGGTGGTTGCTAAATGTTCGAGTCCAGATGATCTGGTTATGAATGTTCAAGAGGATGCAATCAGCATTAATTGCACGAGTAATGTCAGTTTAAAGGTACCATACGGATCGGTTTTTCAGGATGTTCATATCAAAGGGGATGCGAGCATTAAATCTATTGAAGGTATGATAACTGTCTCCCACATTTCAGGAAATTTATCTCTGCGCAGCGTAGCCAATGTGGATATTGGTATGCTCAGCGGGAATCTCAGCGCCAAGAACATCGACGGGAATCTTGAACTGAAAAATTGCCAAGGAAACGTCTCGGTTCGTGATATTAAGGGTGATCTGATGATTGAAGAGAGTATTCTTGGAAATTTATCTCTGAAGGAAATCGATGGTAATGCCAGAGCTCAGGCGCGCGGCAATGTGAGTGTCGATTTAGATCCATCTCCCGAGAGCAGCTACGAATTCCAGGCCAAAGGGAATCTATCTTGCAGGCTGCCAGGCGATGCGAGCGTAAAAGTTGGCATTACGCGTGGATCGAATATCAGCATCAGAATTCCGGATGTAGAAGTCCCGACGCCAATTAAAGCACCCTACGAGCTGGTCCTGGGAGAAGGGGATGCGCAAATCACTATCGGCGCTGCGGGTAATTTAAGCCTGGCAGGTCGGCCTGCGGATTGGGACATGGGAGAATTTGAGGTCGAGATTGGTGAAGATTTTGAACTGATCAGCGAATCGCTTAATGAACAGATCGCTTCCCAGATCGAGGCTCAGATGGAGATGATGGAAGAGGAATTAGAGCACCAGCTGGACAGCCTTTCATTTTCCCTGGAAAAGACAGCCCTGAGTGCTGAGCAAGCAGAAAGGATCGCAGAGCGTGCCAGGGAAGCCAGCGAACGAGCAAACCGGCGCGCCCAGGAAAAAATCCGCCGTTCACAGGAGAAGATGCAGCGAAAGCTCGAGGCGGCTCGCCTGCGAGCGGAAAGAAACGCGCGGGCAGCAGAACGCGCGGCGCGTGATCGCCGGCGGCGACCAGAACCACTGGAAAGGAAACCAATGCCATCAAAAGGTGTCCCTGAACCGGTATCGGAAGAGGAACGGTTAATGATCTTGCAGATGCTTGAGCAAGGGAACATTACGCTGGAGGAAGCAGAGAAACTACTGGCGGCATTAGAAGGTAAGAATCTGTGAGGATAATGATATGACCGAGAAAAATGAACGCATCCAGATCCTGGAAATGATCGAAAGCGGTGTGATCACCGCTGCGGATGGCGCTCGCTTACTGCAGGCACTCGATGCAGATGATCGTTTGGAGACAGATTTTGATGCTGACGCGGGTAATGAGGAGAACGGTGCTGGTCGAGGAGCGGTTCCCCAAAGCGATGAAGACGGGTTTGGATCACTGGATGGTGATGTCATCGAAAATGTTTTTCAACCGAATATTGAGAAGTGGAAACGCTGGTGGGTGATTCCTTTGTGGATCGGAGTTGGAGTTACTGTCATCGGTAGTTTGCTGATGTTGTGGTCTTACCAATCGACAGGTTTCAGTTTTTGGTTTGGCTGCACCTGGCTACCATTCTTATTGGGTGTTGCCTTGATTGCGATGGCTTGGGGAAGCCGCTCGGCTCGCTGGCTTCATATCAGGGTGAAGCAAGAACCCGGTGAATGGCCGCAGACGATCGCCTTTAGCTTTCCATTACCCTTACACTTTGCGGCCTGGTTTATGCGCACGTTTGGACAATTCATACCCAAAGTCAACGAGATTGGCCTCGATTTCGATCAATTAATTGAATCCTTTGAAAACAGCACTACACCTGAAACTCCTTTTTATATTGAAGTTGATGATGGTGATAATGGAGAAAAAGTACAGATCTACATCGGTTGATCTGAGGAGGTTTGGAAATGGCAACCACAGAAGAAAGAATGAAAATACTCAATATGATTCGGGAAGGAAAGATCAGCGCCGAAGAGGGTGCAAAACTATTATCGGCTTTAGGTGATACCGAAAAACATTCCCGGGTTTCATCAGCCAAGACCGCGGGTGAACCGCGCTGGTTCCGAGTGCGTGTTACGGATTTAGTCAGCGGAAAAACCAAGGTCAGTGTCAATATCCCCTTTGGGTTGATGGAATGGGGCTTGCAGATTGGTGCTCAATATGCTCCTGAGGTCGCTGACCTCGACTTTGCGCAGTTGAAGGAGATGCTGCAATCTGGAGTTGAAGGAAAGGTGGTCGATGTCATTGATGAGGAAGATGGAGAGCACGTCGAGATCTTCATTGAGTAATCAAGGGAGCCTGGAGATGGAAGAAGAGACGATTAATAAAACTTTCGAATGTCCTGATATTGCTTACCTTACTATTTCCAATATCCGCGGAGAGGTGAATATCGAGCCCGGTGAAGATAATTTCATCGCGATCAACGCTCAAAAAAATCTGTCATCAGGAGATACAGAAAATACCATCATCGAGATATCTCAGGACAGCGATGGAAAGGTCGCAGTTCGTACCCGCTATGATAAATCTGGTCTGCGAATATTCAGAAAATTCGTTCCTTGCAAAGTTAAATATGATGTTCGAGTTCCCAGGAATTGTTCGCTGAAGGTCCGTGGGGTGAGCAATGCTGCCAGGATTGAGGGCATTTCGGGT
>JALHTN010000333.1 GCA_022865865.1 Anaerolineales bacterium | reverse complement strand
GAGGAATTCCAGGAGTTGAGACTCGTTCACATCCGTGCCAACCATTTTTCCATTTAATATGACATCCACCCCTATCAACGTCTTCTTCAGCCCTAATTCTGACACGATAGCTCTGGTGGTGGTTCCTGGTCCGATGATATAAAGAGAGTCGTCCCCCATCTTCTCTATGACATCATAGGCGATGGCGGCTAAAGATTCCTCTTCTCCCCCATGACTCGGAGTTTTCAAACCCTGGAGCAGCCTTTTCTGAAACGGAACTCTGAGGTAACCATACAAGTTTACAGATACGATGCCCTGTCGAAGAGCTTCTTCATCGATGTCTATGACCTCAGCCTCTCTCAAACGGGGTGCCTTTCCACTAATGAATAGTCTTGCCAGCTCTCCAGCGTTCCTGGGACTGGTGCCAAACACTGCGGAATGAATCTTCACGCCTGCCGGGATACCCAGGACAGGTACCTGGTCGCAGATAGCGTTGTATATGTCCCTGGCAGTGCCGTCGCCGCCAGCGAAGAGGATCAGATCCACTCCAAACTGCACCAACTCCTGAGCCGCATCGATGGTGTCCTGGGCGGTGGTTTTGCCCGGTTTAATGGAACCAATCACATTGGGCTCAAATCCACAGGCTTGTGCAGCTTCAGCGCCCATTTCCCCCGGATAAGTGATTAGTTCAAATTCCTCCTTGATTGGTACCAGTAGTTCAAGCGACTGGATTGACCTTTCCCTGGTTTGAGGTAGCGCACCTAAGGCGAACGCCTGCTTCTGAATGGTGATACCATCGCTGCCCTTCAGTCCCACTCTGCCGCCAATTCCGGCTATCGGGTTGATGATCAAACCCAAACGCTTTTTCACTGAGATCATGGTTCTCCTGAACTACCGCAATTCCTGTCCAGGTTGAGAAACTGAGTGACCCAAGCACCCTTCGAACTTAAGTCATTCCGCATAGGTTATTTGTTCAAGATCAGTTCAATCATCCTCACTTGCCAGCTTTCGCCTATACGCTCGCCAGGTCATGGCCCATTGTGAGGGATCGTCAAAGGGTTCATGTTTGACCGTATGAATGGTGCTGTTGTGCGGTGCTGTTTTTACGATTTCGGGATTCGTGCGAGCTTCCTGAGCCACATGCGCCATGATCGAAACGTACTCATCCAATTCATTTCTAGAGTACGATTCGGTCGGCTCAAGTGTGCACGGCTCCGGCACGACGAAGGGGTGGTGGCTGGTCCAATAGTGAACGCCAAAATCTGCCGCCCGTAGGCCAAGCTCCTCGGAATGCACACCGGTCTCCTCAGCCAACTCTTGCCAGCTGTAGCGCGCCTGCTCGATGCGTCGCTTGTCTTCTGCGTACGGTGCCCTCACGCCGGGAATCTCCAACATCCTCTTAAGCAAATAGTTGTTATTTAGGACAGCGATCTCCGCAACCTCTCGCAAGCCCTCTGCGCCGAGGCTCATGGCCCAGGCATAGGATTTGAGGATCACGGACGCCACTCCGAAGAATGGCCTGATCTTGCCAATGGAGTGGGGACGATCGTAATTCAAGTGGTATTTATCCCCATCGTATTCAATTATCGGGAGGGGTAGAAAACGTTCCAGTTTCTCAGTGACTGCGAGCACACCTGCACCTGGTCCACCACAGCCGTGGGGCGAAGAGAAGGTCTTGTGCAGGTTAAAATGGCACAGGTCGAAGCCGGCTTCGCGTGCCCGGGTGACCCCAAGGATACCGTTGGCGTTAGCCTGGTCGTAGCAACATAGTCCACCGGCTGCGTGAACGACCCTGACGAACTCCTCGATTCTGGGGTTGAAGATACCGGTGTCCTCAGGATTGGTGATCAACAATCCGGCAGTGCGCTCCGAAACCGCAGCTTTCAACGCCTCCATATCCGGGTAACCATCCTCATCGGGATAGAGGGTGATAACCTTAAACCCCGCTGTCTTGGCACAGGCAGCGTTGGAGGGGTGAGAGAAGATGGTGGTGATGATCTCATCCCGAAGGTCGTGTTCCCCACATTCCTCGTGATAGGCACGGATGATGGCAGCATTCGTATAGATCGCCTCTGAGCCTGCGGCTGGCTGCAGGGATACATGGTCTAGGCCTGAGTTCTCTTTGATGATGCCCTCGAAACGGTACATGATCTCTAGGATGCCTTGGACGGTATCCTCGTCCTGCCATGGATGTAGCTCAGCCATCTCAGGCATACCTGCGAGCTGGTCATTGATCTTGGGGTTGTATTTCATGGTGCAGGTACCCTGCCCGATGTCTATGTTCAAGTCCGTCCCCAGGTTCTCCTGGGAGAGTCTGACATAGTGCCGCAGCACCTGGGGTTGAGAGAGT
>JALHTN010000332.1 GCA_022865865.1 Anaerolineales bacterium | reverse complement strand
TGGCAGTTTTATGCTCATGGCCATAATCACGCTGGCTTGGTTCGCACTACGAATGCCCGAGACCCTGTCCCCGGAAAATCGCGCCCCATTTTCACTGCAGCGAATTTTCACGGCGACTCTAGAAATCCTGAAAACCCGGGCAGCCTTGGGTTACACAGTGTCAGCAGGTCTTATCAGTGGTGCCTTTCTTGGTTATTTGAATTCCTCCCAGCAGATTTTTCAAGAACAGTATGCGCTTGGGGAGCTTTTCCCGATCTTCTTTGGCGTTGTTGCTTTTTCTGTAGGGGTAGCCTCCCTATTAAATACGCGCCTGGTAATCCGCTTTGGCATGCGCTTTTTAGTCAGCTGGTCGCTGAGAATAATCTTTGGGCTGTCGCTGATTGCCTTGCTGATTGCCCTGCTGTCTGCGGGTCAGCCACCACTTTGGTTCTTTATGATTTATCTCATGCTGGTCTTTTTCTGCGTTGGCATATTATTCGGCAATCAGAATACTTTGGCCATGGAGCCATTGGGACATATGGCAGGCATTGGGGCAGCAGTGGTTGGATCGCTCTCTACCCTGATATCCATGCTGTTGGGTACAATGATCGGTCAAAATTATAACGGTACAATATTCCCGCTGGTCGCAGGTATGGCAATTCTTACTGGACTATCGATTTTCGTCGTCCGTTGGACTGAATCGAATTAGCCCTGTCACCGTCCTCATCCCGGCAGCAGACAATTGCAGCAAGAGGAAATGTCGATTGGATATTGGTTCTCGTGGCAAAGAGGGGTAAAACGGTCAGCGGACCAAATCGGTCACCCGACATGCGTCAAAACTCGAAAAGAAACCTGTATCTCAGATCGGGTTTGTGTGATTTTTGATCGTGTCACCGATTCAAACATTTGAATTGATGAGGTAATTTTTGTACAAAATAAGCCTATGGAACGAATTGGATTATTTTTGGTTGATCTGGTGCTTGTTGTGGAAGTCTACCTGAATTTCAAATTTGATTAATTATCAACTCTCTCAATCCACGCATTAAGTGGGTTGTCCAACGAAATTCTGTGCAGCTCAACAAAACGAATATCAACATAATCCCTCCTCAAAAAAACATCATGGTGATTGTTTCTTCCATCTTATGCCCCCTTCACGTAAAGTAAAATTATCCATCAACTGGTGCTATACTTCAACAGATTGCCTCTAAGAATAGCGTCTTTTTGAAGGTAGGGATTAGGATTTCTTCCCATTGTATTAGACCTTGCCGCAGGAATTTGTATCGGCACCGGTTTGATTGATCTCTTCATTGGTTTACGCCGCCGGGATGAGATTTCGCAAAATCTCACCATCTCGCTGCCCCTTTTGTTGATTCTTGAATTGGAGCAAAATGAACTACTACTTTACAGCCGTTAGCCTTGTAGCCGGCATTTGTCTAGGATTTGGCATCCTCTATTTATTTATTGGCCTGCGCCGCAAAGATAATAAACCACTATATCTCACCTTCGCCTTATTCGCATTGTGTTATTCTGCCACGTTGTTTAACGGCATCAGGTGGTATTCAACCACCAATGTTCCCGAACATATAGCGATCAATCGTGTTGATTCGATATTTGTTGTTGGAGCATTTGTCGGACTTATTTGGTATGTTTCCTACTACACTGATTATCGTCCGCGTATTTTCTTATGGTTGTTATCGTCCGCATTTCTCTTAACGAGCCTTGTTTTCGTTATTTCTCCGGCGGCATTCATTGGAAAGGTATCAGGCTTGATAAACATTGCCCTACCCTGGGGAGAGCAGTTAGCCAACCTGGACTCGTCTGGAAGTATTTGGCTTGATATTAATCTTCTTGCCAGACTGGTCACATTGGGCTACATAGTATTTGCCCTAATCATACAATATCGTCGAGGAGAGCACCAACCAGCCGTTATTTTGGGGTTTGGCATTCTTCCTTTCATCACCGGAATCTTTTATGAAGTATTAGGCGAAAGTGGTTTTGTACCCTACATCCCCTTAGGCGAATTCGGCTTTTTAGGTATAGCGATTGCCGCCAGCCTGCAAATGGCAAATTCTGCCATTAAATCTGATGAAGCGCTGGATCAATATCGCAATAACCTAGAAGGATTGGTTGAAGAGCGCACGGCTGAGTTAGAAGTCATCCAGAAGCAGTTGCTAACCCAGGCTCGAGAAAAGGCTGTGACTGCCGAACGCAGCCGCCTGGCGCGTGACTTGCACGATGCCGTTACCCAGACAATTTATTCTGCTTCCTTGATTGCAGAGGTATTACCTACCGTGTGGGAACGCAGTCCAACAGAAGGCCAGCGCAACCTGGTTAAGCTTCGCCAGCTGGTGCGGGGTGCCCTGGCAGAAATGCGTTCCCTGCTGTTTGAGCTGCGGCCCGACTCGTTAGAGGCAGCTGGATTGTCCACCTTATTGCGGCACCTTGGGGATGCGCTTACCGGTCGTACACGCATTCCAGTGAATTTCCAGATCGGAGAAGACTTCTCCCCACCCACAGAAGTCAAAGTTGCTATCTACCGCATTGCACAGGAAGCTTTTAATAATATCGCCAAGCACTCAGATGCCACACAGGTCGAAGTTGAATTGCGATCAAAATTAAATCAAGTCACGCTCTCCGTCCAGGATAATGGTCGTGGTTATGATCACACAAAAGTAGCAGAAGATAAGATGGGTCACCAGATCATGTCTGAACGGGCGCAGGAGATCAACGCAAAATTTGAGTTGAACAGCTCTCCAGGTAAGGGAACCCTGGTTTCAATTTTCTGGCCGGATCGAGAGTAAAATAATGGCAAGAATTGAGCATTAATCTCCAGTGAATAAAAAGGTTGCAGTATATGGTTGATATGGAACCTATTCGAGTCATGATCGTGGATGATCACCTGATGGTCAGGGATGGTCTGCGGGTCTTCCTTTCCATCCACGACGACATCCAGGTCGTCGCTGAAGCCGAGGATGGTGAACAAGCCGTGGCGCTGTTTTCTGAAGTAAAGCCGGATGTGATCCTGATGGATTTGCTGATGCCCAATATGGACGGTTTCGAGGCGACCAGGCTTATCCGGGCAAAGGACAATTCTATCCAGGTGATCGCCTTAACCAGTTTTGCCGAACAGGAGCTGGTACAGCAAGCCTTCAAGGCCGGGGCGATCAGCTACCTGCTCAAGGACGTGCATTCGGATAAACTGGCGGAGACGATCCGGGAGGCTCATAGGGGACGGACCACTATCGACTCTGCTGCCGCACAGGCGCTGGTCGCGTCTGCAGCTGGTTCTCCCCACCCAGGAGACGATCTGACCCAACGTGAACGAGAGATACTGGTTCTACTGGTCGCGGGGAAAACCAATAAAGAGATCGCCAATAAATTATCTCTGAGCGATGGAACAGTCAGGTTTCATGTCAGCAATATCCTCTCGAAAATGGGGGCCAGCAACCGCACCGAAGCTGTCAGCCTGGCCCTGCAGCAAGGTGTTGTTTAAATTAGTAATTCGTAACAAAGATATTTTTTTACCCAATAATATTACCTGGATAGATGTCCAGGTCAAATACCCGCGCCCTGTCCAGGGGGAAAACCTGCTGCATGGCAGTTTCCTATGAGCTTGCAATCCTGTAAAGTATATACGGGGGATTGGCAACCCCTGCGCGCCTGCTGCCATGATATTTCCAAGACCCACAAATAAATAGCTTGTCCTCGTAAAGGAATTGATCGATGCGCATCCTGCTTGCATCTGGAGACACAGATTTACGTCTGGCAATCCAATTGATGCTGAGTGAAGAACCCGGTATCACCATCATCGGCAGTGCAAGTGATTGCAAAGGACTTATCGCCCTGATCAAAAGCACGTCCCCCGAATTAGTGCTGCTGGATTGGGAACTTCCAGGATCCAATATGGAGGCAGTGTTGCTTGATATAAAAACATTCGCATCGCAACCCAAGATCAACCTGATCGTGCTGGGTAGACAACCCAGTATGAGACAGGCTGCACTGCAAGCTGGCGCGGATGAGTATGTTGTTATCGGTGATCCACCAGATATGCTGCTGGAAACTTTCAGGCAGCTTAATATTTTATGACTAATCCATAGAAATTAGCACTGGAAAAGGAGAATCGTAGATTATGTCAAATCAAGCCAATGCAAACGTTGAAAAGGAAAAGGGCCCCGCCTTCGAATGGTGGATGGTCTCAATCTTCGCGATAGGGGCTGGTTTTTCGGCCTTCGTTTCGCTGCTGATCCCGCCTTACGTGTCTGAAGCGACCGGAAACGTTGCCGAAGCTGGCATCGTCATGGCCATCATCAGCCTGGCAGCAGTGCTGGGTCCAGTGTTGGGGGGTTTTGCAGACAAATACCGCGCCCACCGCCTGGTGCTGCTGGGCGGTTTGTTGGGCATGGTAGTCGCATTTGTTGCGTATGCCCTTTCCGCTGGCGACACGTTAGTAACAGCCTTGGATGCAATCCTGATGGGCACTTCAATCGCTGCCATCAGCGCGGTTGCCCCGGTATTCATCGTCGGCGCTGGTAAACCTCAAGCGTTGGTTGCCAAACAATTAACGACCTTCAACCTGATTAACCCGATTGGTCAGGTAGTGGGCGGTGTATTGCTGAGCGTGGCTGTCACCGCCGGGCTGTCCTATGAAGCCCGCTTCTGGATCGCTGCTGCTGTGATATTCGTCGTATTTTTGATCGTTTTACCAACCAGCGCCAAACCGGCTGCCAAGATCCAGGTTTCAGAACCTGGATCTGATGATGGTGAATCCAAACCTGTGGGGCTCAAACAGGTGTTGGCCTCTACGTTCGGTGTTTACCTATTGGTTTTGATCCTGAGTTCTGTCGGCAATAACGGCATCAACAATCAAATCGCCAACATATTCCCCAATGTTTACGGCATCGATTCGGCGACGACCTCCGGATTGAGTTCGTTGGCAGGTTTATTGAATATTATTTTTTATATCGTCGCAGGCAAATGGATGGCACGATCGGGCGCTATGCCAGATTTCACTTTTGGTACTGTTATTCGTCTAATCGGCGCGCTAGGGTTGGCACTCCTGGGCTTGCTCACAAAAAATGCACCCCTTGTGCTGGTGGCGATATCTATGCAGCTGCTCTACCAGAGTAATGCCTTTATCCGCTTCGCCCAACCAGTGCTGGGTGTCCGATTTTCTGCGCTTGGGCCGGGAGGTGCCAGCGGCTGGGTGATCGGTGCAGCTGCGATCGGCTCCTTTATCGGCAGCCTGCTGGGTGGTTTGCTGGCAGCGGCCTTTGGCTACAACGCCATCAACTGGATGGCAACTATCTCAATCGCTGGTGCTATGCTGCTGGTTATCTTCAGCCTGTGGCCGGCTGAGAGGAAGAAACGCGCTGCAGAAAGCGCAGCAGCCGAAGCCGCGGCATAAAATGAGACGACTCAATATGAACCCGGGCTGCTTGCTGACTGGAATTCTTTCCCTGGCCCCACGCCTGGTGCTGCTTTTCGTGTGGTTGTTTTCCGATCGCATCGGCACTGTTTTCGAGGGGTTTCTAATTCCCCTGCTGGGTTTTATCTTCTTGCCCTTCACCACCCTGGCATACCTATTGGTTTGGAATGCCCAAAGCGGCGTTTCAGGAGCAGCCTGGCTGCTGGTGGCAGGAGGGTTGCTGTTCGACATAGGTACCTATGCCCTGAGCGGGTATGCCAATCGACTGCGGATATATACCAGTGAAGGAGGTGCATAAGTAAATCTAGCCGGAGATGAAGTTTGTTCTGAGACTCAAAATTAGATATAGAAAGGATTAATAATCATGTGTTGTTTCTTCTCTACCCTATGGCTGCTTGGGCCGCGCTTTGCCTTCCTGATCTACTGGCTGATCCCGTATGGACGCCAGAGGATCGACGCCTCATTCAACACCTTTTTCTGGCCGTTCCTGGGGCTGATCTTCCTGCCCTGGACCACCCTTATGTATACCCTGGTGTATGGCCCAGGCGGGATCGTCGGCTTCGATTGGGTCTGGCTGGGCTTTGCCTTCCTGGCTGATATCTCGGCCTACGGAGCTGGAGCTGCCCGACGCAAGGATGTGTCCTACTACACCGGTCCCTAAAGGATATCCACAGTCCTGGCTTGTCAGGATTGTCAATGGATAAACCCAAGACCAAGCAGCTGGTTAGTATGGCCGGCATCGGCGCGCTGGATGGCGCTTTTTGGGGCATGCTGTTTGGCTTGCTCTTCTTCGCTCCCTGGCTCGGTTTGGCTGTCGGCGCAGCCATGGGAGCCTTAGGTGGCAAAATGGCCGATTACGGCATCGATAACGATTTCATCAAACAGGTGCGCGAACAGGTCACCGAAGGCACTTCGGCGCTGTTCCTGCTGACCAGCGATGCTGTTACCGATAAAGTAAGAGAAGAGCTGAAAGGCGAGAAATTTGAGTTGATCGCCTCTAATCTGACCAAGGAACAGGAAGAGGAGTTGATGGCCACCTTCTCGGCTGAGTAATTTAATATTCGGTCTTAGGGTTCTTTTATGAGCACCTAAGCCCGAGACTAATTTAATAAAGAGGCTCACGCATATGAATGTCATTTCACCTCTTGAAATTTTTGTTGCCCTCTTTATCGGTATGGGACCGATCAAAGTGCTGCTGATCTTCATCGCCATGACCGAAGGCATGGATAAAAGCATACGCCGCAAAATGGCTAAACGAACCGCGATGATCGCAGGCGTTGTAGCCCTCGGCTTATTCCTCCTGGGAGCTATCCTGCAGGCCATCCTGCATTTCTCGATCGGCTCGCTGACCATTTTCGGAGGCATCATCCTGCTGGTCCTGGGCCTGGGTATGGTTGTCGGCGGTGGGGGGTCTTCTGCTCCGGGAGAGGCTAAGAAAGACCCGATGAGCCTGGCAGTCTCACCATTGGCAATTCCTTTAACCCTCAACCCGGTGGGGATTGTGATCCTGATCGTGGCTTCGGTTGAAATCCAGGATTTAACCACCGCTGCATTAATAATCGGCATGATTTTAGTAATCGCCCTGATCGATCTCGGCGTGCTGTATTCCGCCGATTGGATTTCGAAGTATTTGTCACACGCTACGGTAGAACTGCTGGAGCGCGTGCTGGGTATCCTGCTGGGTGCTCTGGCCGTGGAATTAATCGTGGTCGGCCTGGCGACACTGGGGATTATCTCCATTTCAGGACACTAAATGAACCAATAATGGATACCAGAATTAAGGAGGTTTAAAATATAAAGATAGATCAAGAATAAGCGACCAATAACCATTCCCATTCAGCGACGGGAAGCACTCTGAGCGGAATAAACATGAAGTCGAAGAGCGCTTCTAAAAACTAAATATAAATACCTCAGCTGGTATTTGCAAAACCATAAGATTTATATGATTACGTAAAAAGGAGTAAGGAAAATGTCTAAAAGAAGTAAGATTCTGATCGGGCTTTTGATCGCATTGAGCAGCTTGACCGCTATCGTGGTGCTGGCAAACGAAGTAGCAACCACAGTTTACATGCCGGTGGTGTACCAGAACTACGTCGCCAATCCTACCGCCACTCCAAAACAGGTCGCCATCACCGGTTTCCAACCCTCGACCAATCCACAGAATGATTATGTGACATTGAAGAATGTGACCGGCTCCACGATCGACCTGACCGGTTGGTGGCTCAAAGCGGAAAACCAGAGCGGGCGCTACGACTTCCCCAGTGGCTACAAGCTGGGCGCAAACCAAAGCGTCAATGTGAGCAGCGGAGTGGGAACCGATTCGGCCACCAACCTTTACATCGGTTTGCCTTTCTCCCTGTGGACGGTGACCAACAACTGTGCCTACTTGCGTGACCTCAATGGCACCCTGCAGGACAAACAGTGCGTCAGCCAGGCTGTGCCCACGCCCACTGGTACTCCATCACC
Source organism: Anaerolineales bacterium (assembly GCA_022865865.1). Next base: position 132 of record JALHTN010000332.1, on the reverse strand, counting down.
AAGCGTCTATATCGCCGGCTTCAACCCCTCCACCAATCCCCAGAACGATTACGTGATCATCACCAATTCGACCACCTCGTCCTTCAACCTGACCGGCTGGTGGATGAAGGCTGAATCGGAAACCGGGCGCTA
>JALHTN010000331.1 GCA_022865865.1 Anaerolineales bacterium | reverse complement strand
TGCTGGATTTCCGCCCGAAGAACACCCCTACCTATATTTACGCCTAAGATAATCATCAAATACTATTGAGGATCAAGATAGTTCTCTTCTAGAATTGCTTGGCCTGCTCCGGTTTGGAGACAGGTGAGCAGATTCTGGAGACCAGCTCCTGGTTCGGTTTTGGTCAGAACGATCAGTGGCTTGCGTAATGCTTCCTGCAGGTCAGGATCGATTTGGATGATGGATACATCTGGAGATGTCCAGGAGCGCGGCAAGAATCCTACGGCACCCGGGGTTTTTCCGATCGCTTCCAGCATGGCTTGCGGTGAGGGTGCTACTGACGCCAGACGGCTGAAGCGCTGTTCATCTAACACTTCAAGCTTGAAAAGCTCACTCAACAGGTTAATTTCAGGAAATATCCACAAGGTTACTTGTTGATCGAGAGTACCAATTTCTGTCCACCTTTCTATATGTCCAGAAAACAAAGCTTTTAACTCTTGAGGGCTAAGCTCCTGCTTTGGGTTTTCTGGGTTGGCGATCACCACCAATTCATCATGCCCGAGTGGGTAAGCAAAGTCCATTACCGAGGGTTTCTCTCCCCACCAAATGACTAAATCATGACCCTCAAAATCTTGGGCTGATCCGGATGTTCTCTCAAAGAAGACAGCCAATTCCGGTAGAGTCAAGGCGCAGGTGTGCAGCGCATCTTGAATATGAGCCATGTAGGGTGAGAATGATACGCTTAGCGGTATGGGAGAGGGTGGGATGGTGGCGGTAGGTGGGGTGTTACAAGCCGCCAACCACAGGGTTACAAATGATATAAAAATACAAGCCAATCGGTGAGGCATGCGATAACCAGCGTTTAGTTTATGGTGAACAGGAGGACGATCAGACCCAGTATGGCACAATAAATCGCGAAATAGTAGAGGGAATATCGAGTTAGAAAGGAGAGCAGCCACCCGATAGCGAGGTAACCAACGACAGCTGCGGCGATAAAACCAGGGATAAATACTGGCAATAAAGAGGCCAGATCTGGAATCCTGAACAAATCAATGACGGCACTCAATCCTGCAACCAGCATGATCGGAACCGCCATCAGAAAAGAAAATCGAGCTGCTGCTGGCCGATTGAAATCACGGGTCATCCCACCGGCGATCGTTGACCCCGATCTTGACAAACCCGGAAATAAAGCCAGGATTTGATAGATCCCGATGATAAGGGCGTCTATCCAGGTGATATTTTCTAAGATCCGTTGACGTTTGCCAATTCTCTCCGCAATGACCAAGAGCATCGCAGTAGCGAGCAGTGCAACAGCGGTCATCATAGGATTTGAGAATGCCATCTCGACAACATCCTTGAGCAGCAATCCGGCAATGCCGGCTGGGATCGTCGACAGTAAAATATACCAACCCATGCGGGCAGGTTGAGTTTCAAATGGTCGCCTGCGCCGTAAACCACGAAATACACCGCGAAGAATTACGTAAAAATCCTTCCAAAAGAAAGCTATCACTGCGACCAGGGTTGCCACCTGCACCAATACATCAAACACAAATGCTTCAGAAGGTGGTATATCCCATTTCAAAAGAAATGGGATTATTACCAGATGTCCCGAGCTCGATATGGGTAGAAATTCGGTTACGCCTTGGATTACTCCAAGCAAGATAGATTGGATTACTGTCATGAAAAGTAAGAAATATTCCTCGAACGAATGATGTTAATTTCCAGCTTAATCTAATTCTAATTCGGATCGAATCTGAAAAAAACGGTTGGCAAAATCATCAAAATTGCCAGCCAAAATCGACAAACGGATATCGTGTGCCAAATTTATCAAAGTGTGCAGGTTGTGAATTGACAATAATGTCGCAGCGAGCATCTCCTTTGAGATTATCAAATGCCTTATGTACGCCCGAGAGAAATTTTGGCAGGTGTAGCAATCACACTGCTGGTCTAATGGCTGAGCATCCCGGGTGTATTGCGCATTAACAACATTCAATCGTTGTCCATAACGAGTCATGGCGGTATTGTGTCTGGCTAAACGGGTTGGAAGCACACAGTCGAAGATATCCACCCCGCGGCTGATTCCATTCACCAGGTCTTCAGGCGTGCCAACTCCCATGAGATAGCGAGGTTTATTTTCTGGGAGTACTCGATCTACTAATTCAAGGATGGTGTGCATTTCTGATTTCGTTTCGCCAACTGATAACCCACCGATCGCATTCCCGGGAAATTCTAAGTCTGCAATTTGCTCGGCTGATTCCTGACGCAAGTCTTCAAAAATTCCACCCTGGACGATCCCGAACAGTGCCTGGTCAGAGCGAGTCTTGACCTGCAAACATCGTTCGGCCCAGGCATGGGTGCGAACCATGGCTTCTCGAACATATTCCTTATCATAAGGATCAGAGCATTCGTCGAAAGCCATGATGATATCTGCCCCGAGGTTTTCCTGGATAGATATGGATTTCTCCGGATCTAAACGCTGCGCCGAACCATCGATGTGGCTTCTAAAAGTCACGCCATCGTTATCGATGCGTCGATTTTTTGCTAATGAAAAAACCTGATAGCCACCCGAGTCCGTCAAGATAGGACCCGACCAATGCATAAAGCTGTGCAATCCCCCCATCTCTTTGATCAATTCATCTCCAGGGCGTAAATGCAGATGGTAGGTGTTTGCCAGGACCAGTGATGTGTTTATATTGGTCAATTGGTCTGGGGTCAATGATTTCACTGAGGCTTGCGTACCAACTGGAGCGAATACAGGCGTATTCAAAACACCATGTGGGGTATAAAACTTACCAGCTCGAGCCCGATCCTGGCGTGCCTCAATTTTAAAAGTGAATGGGGGATTAATCACAGCCGTTGATTATACCCTTTTTCCAATGTTATAATTCGGATGCCTGAAAGATAAAATAACCCAATATGCAAGGAGATCTACATGAAGCCGCTATTGCCATTGCCTGGTCCCAAGGCTAGGGCGATTATCGATCGCGATCAAAAAGTTATTTCTCCATCCTATCCACGTGACTATCCATTCGTTATGGACCATGGCAGAGGTTCCTTTGTATGGGATGTGGATGGCAACCGTTATCTAGATTTCGCCGCCGGGATTGCAGTCACCTCAACCGGTCACAGCCATCCGAAGGTAGTTAAAGCAATTCAGGATCAAGCCGAGAAATTCATTCATATTTCATCGGATTATTATCACGAACCGTGGGTTGCCTTGGGGGAGCAGTTAAATGTTATCGCTCCTTTTCAGGAAGAAGCCGTTTCTTTTATGACGAATTCAGGTACTGAAAGCGTAGAAGCAGCTATAAAATTAGCCCGCCATTTCACTGGCCGCAGCCAGTTTATTGCCTTCCTGGGGTCATTCCACGGGCGCACAATGGGGTCATTAGCTTTCACCGCCAGTAAACCTCACTATAAGGAAGATTTTTTCCCTATGATGGGCGGGGTGACTCACGTTCCCTTCCCAAACCCCTATCACCCAATCCTCGAATCCTTGCCAGGTGAGAATTACGGGGAAACAATTGTGCGCTACATCGAAGAACAGATATTAGATCAGCTGCTCCCCTTTTCAGAAGTGGCTGGGATTATGGTTGAAACTATCCAGGGCGAAGGGGGGTATGTGATTCCTGCACCTGGTTTTTATCCGGCCTTGCGAGATTTGTGTAATAGATACCAGATACTGCTGATTGTAGATGAAGTGCAGTCTGGCATGGGAAGGACAGGGAAATGGTGGGCGATTGAGCACTTCGGCATTGAACCCGATATTGTTTGCGTGGGAAAGGGAATAGCCTCCGGAGTTCCGTTGGGAGCCATCATTGCCAAGAAGAGTTTGATGACATGGACTAAAGGTGCTCATGGGAATACATATGGCGGTAATCCAATTGCCTGCGCAGCTGCTTTAGCGACAATCGAGCTGATTAATGATGAATACATGCTGAATGCTGTGGAGGTTGGAGAATATACTTTACGCAGATTGGAAGAACTCCAATCTCGCCATCCAAGCATTGGTCAAGTTCGGGGGAGAGGATTGATGATTGGGGTTGAATTCGTCCAGGATCGGGAAACGCGCCAACCCGATTTAGAGCTGCGAGACCGGATTATCCGCCTGGCATTTCAAAGTGGATTGCTGCTCTTGGGTTGTGGAAAAAGCACCATTCGAATCGCACCCCCTTTGAGCATCAGCAAAGGAGAAATCGACCAGGGGTTGATAATACTCGAAGAAATTATTATGCATGCTGAACAGGAATTTTTGATACCCCATGTTGCCTGATTTACGGGTCCGCCAGCGGGATTACCTACTAGAAATCGGAAGGGCGATCACCCAGGAACTCGATCTGGATAATCTGCTTGCTCGAATTTTAAATATTTCCGTCGAAATGCTGGCTGGACAGGCGGGATTAATTTCCTTGAGAGGGGAAGAAGGGGGTTGGACAATTGGTACATCTCATGGCATTCCTTCGGCTTTCATCAATTATTTAGATCCTCTCCTTAAAGCCATCCCAGACCAGGAAGATCCAGCCAAATTTGAATTACCACAAATAAATACTCTCCTGAAGGAAGTCACCCGTGTGGCGAGTCTGGGATTTTTAGATGGTGTGGGACTGCCACTGGTCTTTCGGCGGCGAGTTGTGGGAATGATTTTCATCTTCCGAAACTACTCTGCCAGGTTTTCGGGTAATGATCGAGCTCTGCTGCAGAGTTTTGCGGATCAAGCAGCAATCGCAGTCAGGAACGCCCAATTTTATACACAGATCCGCCGTGAGAAGCAGCGCATGGATACCCTGCTTGACTCAGCAGCGGATGGTATATTGATACTCAATCCAGAAACTACTGTTGAACGCAGTAATCCTGCTTTTGAAAATCTTTCAAGGTTAGCAAATAGCGAAATTATCGGGCGCAAGCATGCTGAGGTGATCCGCTGGACGCATGTCGAGAGCGGATTAACACTTGATCAATCTTTAGCACAGGGATGGCCCCTGACACCGCACGCAACGCTTTATGTAGAGGGCGATCTTGAACGACTTGAACGGAGACCTGTACCTGTCGGAATTACGTACGCGCCCTTATTATCTCCCGAAGGGCAATTAATCAATGTGGTCGCAACTGTAAGAGATATCTCCCATTTTCGTGAAGCGGATGAGATTAAAAGTACCTTTATCTCAGTTGTCAGCCACGAGTTAAAAACTCCTGTAGCATTGATCAAAGGTTATGTGGGTACACTTCGCAGAGAAGATGCTACCTGGGATCGTGCAGTAATCCAAGACAGTTTAGCAGTGATCGAGGACGAGGCTGACCGCTTAACAGAATTGATCGAAAACCTGTTGGATGCCACGCGTTTGCAAAGTGGTACGCTGTCGTTAAATCGAACAGATCTAGCACTGGCTCACACAGTTGAAAGAGTAGTTGAACGCTTCACAGTACAGGCACCCAACCATAATTTCTTTGTTGATTTTCCCGGTGATTTTCCTGTGATTTTGGGAGATGAAGACCGATTAGAGCAGGTTTTGTATAACCTGTTTTCCAATGCTGTAAAATACTCCCCGGATGGTGGGGAGATTCGCATAAACGCTCAGGTCAGGGTCGAACAAGTGATAGTTTGTGTTTCCGATCAAGGTCCCGGGATCGCTCCCGGGGATATTCCCTACATTTTCGATCGATTTTACCGGGCACCTGAAGCCAGTAAGCGCACCAAGGGAACCGGATTGGGTCTCTTCTTATCGCGAGCAGTTGTCGAAGCACATGGGGGAAGAATTTGGGTGGATCCGATGCCAGATCAAGGAGCCCGAATTTGTTTTTCCTTACCTCGCTGAATATTAACTGGGTATAATCTAGCGCGTGTTCGACAGCAAGTTTGCTAAATAAGATCTTGTTTGAACCGGGAAGCATGGTTCTTGGTGCAGAAATATTTCATCAGGTTCCAAAAGGATTTATGAGTACGTAAATTTATTATCGATTTTAGGAGAGAAGTATGCCTCAAACGCAAATCAGTTGCCCCAATTGCAAACAACCCATAATGGCTGATGTGCGGCAGCTCTATGATGTAGATCAGGATCCAAATCTGAAATCCCAATTACTCTCAGGTATGACTAATTTTGTGCAGTGCCAGGTTTGCGGGTATCAAGGAGCCCTGGCTACACCTATTGTTTATCATGATTCAGACAAAGAATTGCTGCTTACCTATGTACCAATGGAGATCGGATTACCGCGTGATGAGCAAGAACGATTGATTGGCAGCCTGATCAATCAGGTGGTCAATCGCTTACCCGCGGAGAAAAGAAAAGGCTATTTGCTGACTCCTCAAGCACATTTCACTATGCAAGGTTTAATCGAACGTATCTTAGAAGCTGATGGCATCACCAAAGAAATGATTAAAGCCCAGCAGGATAAGATTGACTTTCTCCAGAAACTTTCGACGACTAAGGATGAGCAAGCACGCCTCAATATAATTAAGGAAAACGAGACCCTTCTTGATGCAGATTTGTTCACGATCCTGAGCCGTTTATTGGAGACCGCAGCTGGAACCGGGGATCAAGAATCAGCACAACAACTTGAGGAAATTCAGAATCTTTTGATCGTGAATACCGAATTTGGCAAAGAAATTCGGCAACAATCAGAAGAAGTACAGGCTGCCATTGAATCTTTACAAGAAGCTGGTCAGGATCTAACTCGTGAGAAGCTATTAGACCTGATAATTCAAGCTCCGAATGATATCCGCTTAAGTGCCTTGGTCAGCCTTACAAGGCCAGGGATCGATTACGCTTTTTACCAACTTCTCACTGATAAAATTGAAGCTACTGAGGGGGAGGAGCAGGAACGACTCTCCGTTTTGCGCGATCGGCTGCTCGAGCTAACCAGTCTATTGGATGAACAAGTTGAAATCAGGGTCAGACAGGCTCACCAATTGCTTGAACAAATAATGCAGGCTGATGATGTGATGCAGGCGATCCAGACTTACGCGGCCCAGATTGATGAGTATTTCATGCAAGCTGTTCAGGAAGAATTAGAATCTGCACGTAAGAGCGGCGATTTAGAGAAAAGCGCAAAGCTGAACCAGATTGATGAAACAATCCACCAGGCGATGGCCCAACCAACGGAAATAGAATTCATTCAGGAATTGCTCGAAGCACCCGATGATGCGGTTCGCCAAAATCTCCTGGAGACCAACCCGGATAAAATCACCCCCGAATTATTTCAAATGCTCTCGGGTTTGATCAACCAGGCGGCAGATTCAGGCCAAGGTGAGGAGTTGGTTGAAAAAATTAAATTAGTCAACCGGCAGGTGTTGAGGCATTCGATGCAGTTAAATATACAAGGTGGTTAAAGTTGCGAATATTGCACATTGTTGGAGCGCGACCCAATTTCATGAAAGTGGCACCCATCATGCGGGAGATGTTCCGATACCCGAAGGATTTCCATCAGATGGTGGTGCATACTGGACAACATTATGCGCCACAGATGTCACAGGTTTTTTTTCAGGAATTAGATTTACCACAGCCTGATGTGAATTTAAATGTAGGTTCAGGAACACATGCTTGGCAAACCGCTCAAATCATGATGCATTTTGAACCGGTGCTGGTTGATTATCAACCAGATTGGGTGGTTGTTTACGGAGATGTGAATTCGACCCTTGCCTGCAGCCTCGTCAGTACCAAATTGGGTTTTCCGGTTGCTCATGTGGAAGCGGGTTTGAGATCATTCGATCGCAGCATGCCAGAAGAAGTAAATCGAATTATTACCGATCAGCTCTCCGATTTATTATTTACACCATCAGAAGATGCTGATCGAAACTTAAAGGCAGAAGGGATCGCTGGAAATAAGGTTCATCTGGTGGGTAACGTGATGATTGATACTCTGGTTCACTTGCTGCCGAAATCCCAGGCAAACTGGTATCAGCTGCTTAAGCTCTACCCCCATGAACGATATATCCTGGTTACGCTTCATCGACCTGTGAATGTAGATGACCCAGTCACATTGGCTGAAATCATGAGCGCCCTGGAAACTATCAGCGAACAGGTACCCGTGCTGTTTCCCGTGCATCCCAGGACGAAAGACCGCCTTCATGAGTATGGTCTTCAGCCCAAGAACCCACGACTTTCTATTCTTGAACCCCTGGGTTACCTGGATTTCCTCGCTTTACAAGAACATGCTGTACTTGTGTTGACTGATTCTGGTGGTATACAGGAGGAAACAACCTACTTAGGAGTGCCTTGTTTAACTGTCCGGGCTAATACGGAAAGACCCGTTACAATCTCAATGGGCACGAATCAGCTGGTTGATAGTGAGAAATCGTCCCTCGTGAAAGCAATGCAGGATAGACTCACTGAATCACGGAAAAATAAAAGAATGCCGCTATTATGGGATGGACATACAGCGGCGAGGATCGTGAAAGTATTTCGGCAAGTTTAAGGTATTCAGATAGATCTGAAAAAAATCCCGCAATTATTTTGGTGGGTTGTCGAGACGTAACCCGTGTCCTCTGATGGTGACAATATATGGATGGGAGGTGTCAATGGCTCCCAATCGATCGCGCAAACGCCTCACCAAGGCATCCAGAGCTTGCTCGGAAACGTCGACAGCATTATCCGCTCCCCAAATCTCAGCAATAATCTCATTGCGAGGGATTACCCGGTCCTGGTGTTCGTATAGAATCTCGAGCAGTTGAAATTGAGAGGCAGATAATGGGGGTAGTAGTTCTTGATCCTCAATCCATACTTGACGAGAGCTTTTTTCAAGCTTCAGGCGACCTTCTTGAAGTGGCGCAATTCCTTCCATTTCTCCGATTTCAAGAGGCATGGTTGCATCCGAACTGAGGAAAATAAACTGCTGAGCAAAGGCGATCTGAATCACGTCCCCATCCTTTAATATCTCTGGGTTGGAAAGCATATCCCCATTAAGATGGGTTCCGTTTTTGCTGCCTAAATCCTCAATCGAAGTCCCCGTGCCAGTCACGGTTAGACGGGCATGATTGCGAGACACCTGCCGGCTCGGAATCATCACATCACAGCCTGCATCCCGTCCAACCACTAGACTCTCCCGGACCATCCAGCGCTGACCGTTGAGAGGTCCAGATTGTCCCACTAACACAGGAGTATCTTCGTTATTTCGCTCCATGATGAGAACCTCCGCGTGTATAATACCATTTAATCTGAGGAAAGAAGAAGAAAAATGCAAACTCCAATCGAGCCTGGAGTAATTTTACGCGATCGCTATAAGATTCGCCGCATAATTGGGCAAGGTGGAATGGGATCCATTTACCTGGCTGAAGATATTCGGCTTGAGGGTCGTCAGTGCGCGCTCAAAGAAGTTCAGCATGAGAGTTCTTTATCGGATGATACCCTTCAACAGGCTCAAGAACAGTTTCTCCGTGAAGCTCAAATACTTGCTCGCCTCGATCACCCAAATTTACCCAAAGTATCGGATTATTTTTCAGATGAAGATCGTGAATACCTGGTTATGGATTACGTCCCAGGAGAAGACCTCAGAACATTGATGCTGGCTGCTCGTCGAAAAAAAACCTTCCTCCCAGAGCGCGAAGTCCTAGGTTGGTCGAACCAATTAGCAGACGCGCTCGATTATATGCATAGCCTGGACCCGCCGATTCTCCATCGCGATATCAAGCCCAGTAATCTCAAATTAACACCCAGCGGATTGATCAAATTAGTGGATTTTGGTTTGGTTAAACTGCTCGCCTCAGAAGAGATGACGATCACAATTTTGCAGGGGCGTGGTACTGCCTTATATACACCCTTGGAGCAATATGGTGGTGATACGGGTCATACCGATGTACCCAGTGATATCTATGCTTTTGGAGCGACCCTGTACCATTTATTGACCAATACTCCTCCCATCGAAGCCCGTGAAAGGTTCTTACGACCAGAAAGCCTGATCCCTCCCAGGCAAATCAATCCAGAAATTTCTGTTCGCACCGAACGTGCTATCCTGTGGGCATTGAGTTTGCACCCAGATGAGCGACCGCAGAGTGTAGAAGAGTTCCGCCAAAGTCTGGTCGGAAGAGCAAATCCAGCAACGCAACCGCGCCAGCCGCTACCAAAACCTTCCCTAGCTGATTTAGCTGGTACACCCGTTGATAGGATTTTGGTCGCCTTTGCTATCTTTATGATCATTGTTAGTTTGTTGATAACGATATTACGGTGAGACCAGGATTATTTTGATTCCTGGAACTTTTGCCAGCCATACGAAGTTCCCCAACCCAGAGCAGCACCAAAAACAGTCACCATTAATATGCCCCAAGCTCCAGGGATATTGAGCAGCTGGTCACTCCCTGGAAGATTCAATGCAATATACATATAGGCTAAGATGCCACCTATGATGGCCAGTAAACCAGAGCGGATTCCCCATCGCAAAAGACCAAAAGTGGTAGAAAACCAATAAATTGCTGCTCCAATAGCAATTGATATACCCGTCGCGATAACCCAATCCAGCAAACCGGTTGAGCCGGGTGGTTCAGGTGGGAGTGGTATCGTTTCCGGAATAATCGTCTCTGTTGCTTCGGGTTCACTGGTGACCGTCTCGGTTGGGAATTGAGTGATCACAAACTCGATCGTTGGCAACCCTTCCGGAGGGATATCAAATTGAAGGAAATTTGAATCAATAGCTGGATCACTGCGAGCGTGAATCATGATTGTTCCAGATTCTTCGATTAAAAACGTGGTTCGAGCAATACCATCTTGGGTGGCTTCTCTTTGAAGGGCAAGTTCATTCAAACCATCACTAAGACTAAATTCTACAATTGTGCCATCTGGGACTGCGTGGTTATTGTGGTCCAAGATAACCCCAGTACGGATTGGAATCAAATCACCTATCGTGAGTTGAGGAATTTGGGTAGGAACAGGGGTTCCCAAGTTTGCTTCTGGGATGTCCATGAATAAATCAATGGTTTGCTCTGGATTGGGAGATGTGGCTGAAATTAAATCGTAATTGATTCCGGACACCGATACGGGTAGATCTCCGCTTAGAGCAGGTATTTCTCCAAACAAAACACGGGCAGCGGTATCAACAAATTGGGGGATCTTGCTGTATAAACCATAATAGGCACTGAGTTTCGATATTTCAGTCGCGTCAAGATAATAGGGTGCATCAAAAGCAAAAACAACCAGGTTCTTCTGTCGAAAGAGATCGGGTCTTTCAGCAAGGAAGCGTGACAAAGCTGTTGAGGCGGGGTTTTCAGAACTCACATCTGCCAATGAGAATACGATCCACTGTGCCATCTGAAGATCGTTTTCCAGAACGGTGTAATCAAATTCAGGTGCTCTATTCAATAGGGCTAGCAGCTCATCGAAAGTATATGAGACCAGGTTTCTCTGCACAACTTGCCCTCCTGCTAAAGGTCCATAGAGTTTGAGCACAGCATTTTTAAATCCAGATTTGGATAAAATTTGCTGCTCGGGACAATTTGAACATTGTTGCCCAGTGCGGACATCAGTGATGAAAACGATATGGTCATTGATGTTTGGTGGTTCTGGAATGGTTTCTGCCAGGTCAGTGAAAGTTGGGCTGATCAGCGTGACTGCTTCTTGAGCTACCTGGCGAGAAATTTGGTCAGAATCACCAACTATGGTTAGATTTTCTTGCGGAGGGATTGTTGATCCCAGGGTGAAGATTGTGCTGTTATTCAATCTGTATTTGAGAGTTAGGATTTTCAGGACAGATGCATCGATTTGCTCTTGAAATCCTGGATCATCGCGATATTTTTGAGCAAACAAATCCAGGCTGCTGATGATGGAGGAATATTGATCAGAATCGCTGGTGGAGATAAACTCATCTCCGAGAATTAGGAGATCATTTCCTGCCAGAAACGCATCCCGAGCGATAAATCTGGATTGAAAATTAAATCCGGTTGGATCGACGAAGCGGCGGAAAGCTTCACTACCTAAGTTTTCAGAGACCATAACCCCACCATTCTCAATCCAATTTGCCAAAGGCGGGAGCTCAATCAGCTGGTCGAGTGCTTGGCGGTCCATGCTCACTGGGCGGGTGGTCTCACGAATGTTTCCTTGGAACCCCTGATATCGAATATGGGATGTCAACAAGCCATCAACGGTAGCTAATTCAGTGGGCGCATTTCCCGTAACAGCAAAAAATGGTGGTAGTTCGATTTGTTTGAGTTGCTCGAGAGATTTTCTGACTGTGGCGACTTCTTCTTCCGGCAACCGGTCGGAACTGCCATGACCGGGGAAGTGTTTACCGATTACAGCGAGATTCCCCTGACTACCCTCGTGCACACCGGTAACATAGGCGCGCCCCATCTCTCCTACCCAGAAAGGATCACCCCCAAATGTGCGCACACCAAGATCACCTGTGCCTTGCTCAATCGGGGATTCTAGGACGTCGAGGGAAGGTCCAAGAAGCAAGTTTATTCCCAGGGCAGAGAGTTCGCTACCTATGACCTGACCAACCTGGTTTGCTAAACTTGTTTCGAAAGTCGCCCCAATCCCCATCAGGGAAGGCAAAGTGGTGACTCCGTTGAAGATTTGATCTGCAAGAGGGCCATTACCTTCTTGAGAAATACCAACAATCATCGGGATGAAGGCGGGTCTAAATTCTTGATTCGTCTCTGGTTCGATCTGGTTTGATTGGGATGCAGACCATTCAGCCGTCTGGAGAGCTCGAGCAAGCTGCCAAGTACCGGTCGCGGTCTGTGGCGCAGGCAGGAAATTATCACTTTTTTCTTGGAGTATTACCCCACCGATATGATAATTCGTGATCAAATCAAAAATCTGGGTTTCGAAATCAACATCTGTACCATTAAATGTGACTAAAAATAGCTGACCAACCTTCTCCTCAGGGGTCAGGGTTTCCAAAAGAGCTAGGGCATGGTCTTCGGCGGAGCTGGTCTGAACAAGCGGGAACGCGGATACGACTGATCCTCGAAATGTCGCGATGATTAATGGGACCAGAATCATGAAGCGAAGGAAAAAGCTAGCAGAGAACTTATTGGACAGCCAGATGCGGATCATGTCAATGGTCGAACCTCATTGTTCTCCTGAATTATAATCTCACGCAATAGATCACGACGTTTACTCCCACTCAATAATTCTAATCTCCTAATATTGAGTGGATCGATTTCTTGGCGCAGGATAGATAGTTCTTCCGCGGTAGGCGGTTTGGTTTCGCGGACATCGTTGGCAATATCAAGGGTGAAACCAGTTTTTGCTTGAATCCGGTCAATAGAAATACCCTGGTGGAATGAAATTAAACGCATTCGGCAGCCGGGGTTGTTTCCCTGAAAGTCGAATTGACCCAAGTCTGAGATTAGATACTTGGGACCGCTACCATGCGTCCTCAAATCATTATGCCCTAAACCGGATAAGAAATCCAGTTTGGGAACAAAAGTTACTCTTGAATGACGGGGTACGTATAAATAGATATCATCAAGAAAGGTGGTCACATCTGGGATACCCCCGGTTCCAGGCAGACGCAGGCGAGGTAAATGGTAGTCCTTTCCAAAGGCGATATTGTTAAAATTCCCCATTGGATCGACCTGAGCTGGTCGGAAGAATTCCATTGGGCGCAGGGAGGGCAATACATCAGCAACGCCGCGTACAAAACCGATATTCCTGATCGCCAGATCTAACCACAAGGTTTCTACCTGCAGCAGTTTCAGCGGGGCAGGCTCACGGCATATACCTTGACCT
>JALHTN010000036.1 GCA_022865865.1 Anaerolineales bacterium | reverse complement strand
TATTTTGGCCCCACTACGGGATTCCCATATGAGCTTTATATGGACGAGCATAATCCCAGTTGGGAGCACCTGGGTGGTGTGATTGATGGCAAAATTAATTTTATCCGCCAGGTGATGGACGCTTACCAAATCGCGAAGCCGATCTACCACACTGAGGGTGCATTAATGTGTGCGGAATATAATCCTACAGATTGCGACTCGCCGGACGAGTTGTTTTTTGATACTCAGGCAGATTACGCGATCAGGATGTTTGTGCGTAATTGGGCGAATGGCATAGCAGGTACGATCTGGTATCAATTTGAAGGACCAGGGTGGCGCTACAGTGGATTACTGGATGAAAATCAAAATCCAAAACCCGTATACGAAGCTTTGGATTTCCTGACAAAGATGCTTTCTCAAACTGCTTATGTTGGCGAGAACACTCAAGTTGAAAGCCTGCAGGGGTATGAATTCAGCTCACCTGAAAAGCGGATTTTGGTGCTGTGGTCACCCGAACAGGTGGACATTCCAATCCGAGTTCCAGATAATACAATTATGATCTTCGATAAATTTGGTAATGAGATCACACCTTCTGGGGAGGAATTAATCATAAACAGTCCGATTTATCTTGAAATGACCCCGTAATTTAATATCGATAACTTCTCCACAAAGAAGGCATTGATTTATTAACCAACTTTCTGATTAATTTTTTCTTTTTGATGAAATGCTCCTGAATTTGGATTTCAGGAGCATTTCGATTTAATCCATCCGCTCTCTAATTTCATAGGATTAATACCCATATACATGCCGGGGACCAAGTAAATCAGGATATTGGTCGAGGAGGCGTTTACGAGCGGAGTAACATGCATGACAGGCATCAACGTAGCTTTCTTCAGTCTCTAATCTTGTGGCTTCCATTAATCCTGACGGTCCATGCTGGTCGAGTTCTCGAAGAATGATATGCTTCTCGATGTCATAGTTGAAGATGATTTCATTGAGGGGAGTTTGGCAGGCATTCCCGATAGCGATGCCAGGACAGGTTTGAACGAAGCCATAGGCATCCACAGATAATCGCTCGGGATTTGCAAGGTCAGTACGTGGGCAGCTGTCGAAAGATGTCGATTCAATGGTTGGAAAATGATCTGTAAATAATTCTGCTGCCCTGCCGGTGAACATAAAACGCGGTTCTTCGATATTTGGAGCCGTGCGAGCTGCGAATTGGACCGGATCAATTGCTCCTGGTGAGGAGACGTGAAGGAGAGTAGTCGGGATACCGAGTTTCTGAGCCGCGATAATTGCTTTATTAGCGGGCGAAGTTTCTGGATTTTGATAATGCAAGAAATCGTTGCTGATACGAAGATCTTTTACACCCATTGCCGCTAATGGCCTGAGAAGTCGTATACCGGCCGCTTCAGTTCTTGCGAAGTACCCATTGGTTTCAACACCAACCTGGAAGTCCAGCTTCCGAGCACGTTGAACTGCCTTCAATAATAATGGGTATTGGGTGAAGGGTTCGCCACCCCCAAAAAACACCCATTCGATTCCTGGTATTTTTCGCCCATCGTTTAGGAAGCGGGAAATCTGACTCAGCGAGATTTTACCTGGCGCTCTCTGGTCGCTAAAGACATAGCAATGTTTGCATCTCAGTGAGCAGTTATACGTCAGCAGAATATGAATCTTTGGAACCAATTCGATCTCCTGTGCAATAGAACCCCAGGGTAAATAGCTATCTTTTTGTGGGGTAGTTATCGACAGATAAGATTTTTACTATATTTATCTACAAATCTATGCTTCAATTCCGTTAATAACAATTGTACCTGAGAAAAATTACGTATAATAATCATATACCAATGATGATGATTTGCGGAGAGTGATATGAGTTTCCTATGCCCAGAATGTTCCAACAAAAAATCGTTGCAGATCATAAGAAGTATTGAGCTGGCATCAGATGCTCGCTCTGATGAGATCAAATTGCAGGTTATCCGCTGCCGGGATTGTGATTATGAAGGGTTGGCGGTTTACGAGGAGTCTACCAGGGGTGCACTGGATTTTGAGACAGTTGATCACTACGGTTATGATGTCGATCGCGAGATCTTGCGGTCGATTCAATCTACAATCAAACGCTGTCCGAAACCCAAGGATCGCTGGTGTAAGTGTAAAAGCCATGAGAAATTGAATCAACGTGATCCAATTGGCAGGTGGGTCCGACCGGGATACGCACCAAATCAGAAAATATACCCGATAATCCTATAACCGGATATCTAAACAGCTGGTTCCTTAATAAATCAAATTCAGAAAGATACATTGTCGAATCCGACCATTTAGTTAGATCAGGATTTCCACTGAGGGAAAGTGATGATCAATAAAGGGCAAGTTATCAGCAAGATCCGAACTGCTTTTAGCGATTACCTGTATCCGGGGGATGAATACCTGCTTGGCTCCAGCGAAGGCAGTGAGCCTTATGATGAAATCAAGCCGTTCATCGGACAGCAAGATTGGACTTTGCTGCCATCTGAGCTACTGGACGCACATTCAGGATCTCTAAACTTCTTCTCTGAAGCAGGTTTGAGGTTCTTCCTTCCAGCGTACCTGATCGCGGATTTAAATGAGCAGCTGCAGGTTGCTGATCCTGTGTTTTCTCTGGTACATGGCTTCAGCAATTTGTCGGTCGAGCACCAGATCGGAGAACAAGTATTCATTCGGAGGACCGGGAGAGATGCCTTTATCAATCCAAAAAGGTATGGGGCACTCACTTTTCACGATTATTCTCGCTACCGGCTGTCCATATTCAGCAGGGAAGAAGCCCAGGCGATCGTGCACTTCCTGGAATATAAACGGGGTAATGATCCCCACGGAATAAATCTGGATCAGATTGAGGCTGCATTGACCTCATTTTGGTATGCGCGCGCTGAAACTGCACCCACTGCAGAGACAATCGCCATCCATCTTCTTGATGAAGAAAAATATTTGTCTGCATTAACTTCTAAGATAGATGACGGAAGCTGACATTTCCTTGGAGATATTTTCCGGATGATTATCCATGGGTAAATCAATGTCAGAACAACTTGAACATACAAAAATTGCGAGTCTAATGCCCAAGCCTATATCTAAACACTTGCAGAAGCAGCAGATGCGTACACGATGTGAGAAAAGGATCTTGTTCTTACTTTATTTCCTTACGACACCTATTCCTATAATGGTGTGATTTCCCCACAATTTAATTCTTTCAACGTCTCTGAACGTCTGAAATATGTAATACGAGTGGTTGGTGAGCACAAGAAGAGCATCAGGTTCAAATTGGGACCATCCACACTGCCCCTTAATCTCGCGCCAAATCTTGAATTGCTTGGACTGAAAAATCATATTATCTGAATTACATGGGATGTGAATTATCGCAAATGAAGATGGATTACCCAATCCCAGATGGTTTAACAATCCAATCGACAGATAACCAGGATAGATTTCACCGTTTCCGTCATCCACTCTTGGGGGAAATCAAAAGCTCGAAAAAATACAGATCCTGAATTCTATCCAGAACCTGGGGGAGCAAAATCCAAGAAAATATTGGACTTATACCGTTGATAAAGATGATCATTTAATTGGATTTTGCTGCACTATATTTCCATCACGGAAATGTTGGAATTACCGATTTTGTTATCCATAAGGAATTCCACCGGCAGGGGATAGGGAAAGCACTGCTGCAGTATGTTTGTGGTTTTTGCACAAAAACAAGATTCCTGCGCCGTGGTCTTGGGTGCCAGCACACTAGGAGCCAAATTCTACCCACACTTTGGATTAAAGAATCTTGGACGCTTTCCAACCTACTCGTATTCAAAGACATGAAGGTGCACATTCTGCTTGTCTAATTCTCTATGTCAGAATGGTAAAATACGTGCTGAGTTTGGGTACATTTGGTTTTACTATTTGTTTTATGGTTCGTGTTAGATGATAAATAAGATACTCTCGCTGAGCGATAAACAGGTCGATTCGATTTACAGCTCCCAGGTGAAGAAACGCTTTGGAGATGTCGATTTGATCC
>JALHTN010000330.1 GCA_022865865.1 Anaerolineales bacterium | reverse complement strand
TGGTCTTGGGATCCAATGATGCCCTGGATTTCTGTTGTGATTGCTCGTCCTTACCAACGACGTGGTTACGGCACACAAGTCGCCCAGCTGATTATGGGATACCTTTTTGAGAACACAGCCGCGCACAGCATCTCTGGTTGGGTGGCAGATTGGAACCAGGCAGGCCGCTCATTTGCTGAGAAATTAGGTTTCAAAGAGAATGGGAGATCGAGAAGGGAAGGCTACCGTCAGAGTGCTTATTTTGATGATATCTTAGTCGATATCCTTCGTTCGGAATACTTATCTGCAGGAGGAATACACTATGCCGCTGGAGGGTGAGTTAGTCATTCTGCGAGAAGAGCAGCCGGAAGATATGCCGCGGCTGACCGCTTTGCGCAATGATTTAGAGACGCAGGCCTGGAGTAAGACCTTGCCGCCAGATTATACGGATAATATGTATATGAAGCGTTTCCAGGCTCGGGAGTACTCTTATGATCCCCAGGAAGGGCGCTTCATAATGATCTCTCGTGCCTCAGGCGAGTTCGCAGGGTCGATCAGTTATACCGGTTTGGAACCACGTTGGTCAGCGGTCATCGGCCTGATGGTGGAAAAGAAATTCTGGGGCTCAGGTTTCGCTTTAGATGCCCAAGAAACGCTGTTAAAATTCCTGTTCACCGAGCTGGGTTTGCGGGTGACCCGGCTGTACACACACACTGGCAATCCAAGAGCGGTGGGATTGGCAGAAAAATCGGGTTTCAAAATCTCTGCCCGTCAGCGCCAGGCAATTTTCAAGAATGGGGAGATCTTCGATAATATCCTGATGGATTTACTCAGGGAGGAATATTTCGCCCTCCATCCACAGCTGGTTGATAATCTCCCAGCATTGGCTTAAAGGCAAGAAATGCACTTAGGAATCATTGGTTTACCCCAATCTGGTAAGACGACCATATTTAATGTATTGACACATGGCGATCAGCCTGTTGTGACCAGCGGGGGGCGCTTTGAAGTCCACACAGCCATCGTTGATGTCCCGGATCCTCGCGTGGATCAGCTTTCCGAGTTGTACAAACCGGAAAAGACGGTTTATGCAAAGGTTGCCTATGGTGACATCGCAGGTTTAGGCAGCGGATCTGGTGTGGAGATCTCAGGCGCATTGCTCAATCAGATGGCTCAAATGGAAGGGTTTATCCATGTAGTGCGGTGCTTTGAGAGCCCAGAAGCACCCCATCCATTAGGCGATGTCGACCCGCTGCGTGATATCCAGGCTATGGATGCGGAACTGCTGTTAAACGATCTGATCGCAATCGAACGGAAATTAGAGCGCTTATCCGACGAGCGGCGTAAAGGGGGAAAGCGGGACAAATCCCAGATTGAACGTGAAATTGCATTATTTGAACGGATGCAGGACTTTCTTGCGACCGAAGAGCCCTTGCGGGACCTGGAATTTTCCACCGAAGAGGAACACATTTTGGCAGGGTATGGCTTTTTGACCCGAAAACCCATATCTGTACTGCTTAATTTAGGCGATGGGCAAGATGCCCCGGAGATTGAATATTCCCATTCGCACTGTGTGGTTGCCTCAATACAGGGCAAATTGGAGATGGAGATCGGCCAGCTGCCAAACGCTGAAGCGCAAATATTCTTGGATGAGTATGGGATCACCGAACCAGGTTTGGATAAAGTGATCCGCTGCTCGTACGAGATGCTGAACCAGATCTCATTTTTTACCATTGGAGAGGATGAGGTACGTGCCTGGACGATCATGCGTGGCACAAAGGCGCTTGAGGCAGCGGGAGCAATTCACAGTGATTTACAAAAGGGTTTTATTCGGGCGGAAGTAATCCCCTGGGACGATCTGTTATCTTTGGGGAGTTTAGCAGAAGCGCGCACCAAAGGGAAACTACGCCTGGAAGGGAAGGAATATTTACTTAATGACGGGGAGGTGATGCACGTTCGCTTTGCTATTTAATCGGGGGAATCAGCCTTTGCTTCTTGGTATAATCGGAAAGATTTGTTTCCCAAACGATATTCGTTTACATTTTATGGAGAGAAAATGAACTATTCAAGTTTGCCCTATAAAATTTCTCGCTGGAGTCTTGGCGATCTGTTCCCCAATTACGACAGCGAGGAGATGAAGGCTGCCTATGCAGAGGTGGAATTGAAGGTAGCGGAATTTGAGGCTCAGCGGTCTAAACTGAGGGAGGACATTTCCAGTGCGGATTTTCTAGCATTTATCCACCAGGTGGAAGAAATAAGCCAGCAGCTCAGCCGCATTGGTTCCTTTGCAGGCTTATGGTACACAGAAGATACCCAAAACCAGGCCGCTCAAAACTTCCAGGCGCGAGTCGACCAATTCGGGGCAGAAATTCAAAACCGGATATTATTTTTCAATTTGTGGTGGAAATCGTTAACAGATGATAGCGCAGAACGACTGATGAAGGAAGCGGGTGCTTACGGCTACTGGTTGGAAGAAATGCGCAATTTCAAGCCCTACACGCTCAGTGAGCCAGAAGAAAAAATCATCAACATCAAGGATGTTACTGGCTTTAATGCAGTAAATACGATCTACGATACTATCACCAATCGTTATATATTTAGGATCTCGGTTGATGGGGAAGAAAAAGAATTGACCCGCGGTGAGCTGATGGTTTATGTCCAGCAGCATGATCCTGATTTGCGCGCAGCTGCCTACCAGGAACTGTACCGGGTTTACGGCGAAGACGGCGCCATTCTGGGAATGATGTACCAGAACCTGGTGCGGGATTGGCGCAACGAGAATGTCGATCTGCGCAATTTTGCCAGCCCGATGTCTGTGCGCAACCTGGGGAATGATGTCCCTGATGAGGTGGTCGATACGCTTTTGGACGTCAGCCGGGAGAATATTTCCATCTTCCAGCGCTATTTCCGCTTGAAGGCTCGTTGGTTAGGGATGGAGCGTATCCGCCGCTACGATGTCTATGCTCCCGTTGTCAAGTCCGAAAAGACTTACGAGTATCCCGAGGCGGTTGGCATGGTTCTCGAATCATTTGACGAATTTCATCCCAACATTGCCACTCTTGCCAAGCGGGTTTTTGCTGACCAGCACCTGGACAGTGAGGTGAGGAAAGGACAAATGAGCGGCGCTTTCTGTGCCTCGGTTCAACCTGGCCTGACACCTTGGGTGCTGACAAACTACCAGGGTAGGGCCAATGATGTTGCTACGCTTGCCCACGAGTTGGGGCATGCCATCCACTCTATGC
>JALHTN010000329.1 GCA_022865865.1 Anaerolineales bacterium | reverse complement strand
TATGGCGAAGCAGTTAATTTACCGGATATTACCGGCTGCAGGTTAATTAATATCCCTTACTCCGTTTCCTCCATCGCCTGGGCTTGATTGGCATCGACTTTGATGCCTGGACCCATGGTGGTGGTCAGGGTTACCCGGCGAATATAAGTGCCCTTCGCCGCAGGTGGTCTGGCTTTCTTGATGGCATCCATCAAGACAACCATATTATCATATAAGTTCTCTTCTGAGAATGAAACTTTTCCAATCGGTACATGAAGATTGGCAGTTTTGTCAACCCGAAACTCCACTCTACCGGCTTTAGATTCTTCGATTACCCGGGGGAGGTGTTCTTCGGAAACAACTGTCCCAGCTTTGGGATTTGGCATCAATCCTCGGGGACCCAAAACACGACCCAAACGACCGACCTTACCCATCATATCTGGGGTGGAGATGGCGACATCAAATTCCGTCCAGCCATTTTGGATCTTGTTAATGATTTCGTCGTCGTCTGCGACGATATCCGCGCCGGCGTTGCGGGCTAAGGTGGCACCTTCACCCTGGGCAAATACGATCACGCGCACCGTTTTTCCAAGCCCGTGCGGTAAGACAGCAACTTCGCGAATTTGCTGTTCGGCGTGCCGGGGATCAACTCCCAAGCGGAGATGAACTTCAACTGTCGCATCAAAATTTGTGGTGGAAGTTTCTTTTGCTAATGCGAGAGCTTCCATCGGTTCGTAATACTTATCGCGGTCTATTTTTTCTGCTGCCGCCCTATATTTCTTTCCATGCTTTGCCATACTATCTCCTTGGTGGTTCAAATGGGTGCTTCACCAGCATTTATTGCCAGGTGAAGACATTCCCTCCCACAGGTTTTATTCAACTATGTCCAGACCCATATTACGGGCAGTGCCTTCAATCTGGCGCATTGCATTTTCAATATCGTTGGCGTTCAAATCCTTCATCTTAATTTCTGCGATCTCTTTAACCTGGCTGCGGGTTACCGTGCCAACCTTCTCGCGGGGTGGATTGGAAGATCCTTTTTCAACACCCGCAGCTTTCTTTAATAAGACAGAAGCTGGCGAGGTTTTGAGGATAAAAGAGAAGGAACCATCGGTGTACACACTGATCTCGGCGGGAAGGATTTCGCCTGGACGACTCGATGTACGTGCGTTGTATTCCTTACAAAAGGCCATCAAATTAATTCCGTGACCAGCTAAAGCTGGACCAATCGGGGGTGCTGGATTTGCTTTACCAGCTTCTATCTGCAATCGAACTACCGCTTTTATCTTCTTTGCCACAATTTTCTCCTTCGTGGTTATATCGGGTGAGTATTTTTGTCACCCTCCCACTTTACATTGGTAAGGATATCAGGTTTTCTCAACCTGAAGGAAATCCAGTTCAACCGGGGTTTCGCGACCGAAGAAATTGACCATCACCCGCACCTTGGCGCGATCCATATCGATCTCGGAGACGGTGCCGCGAAAATCGTTGAAGGGACCATCAACAATACGCACTCGCTCACCGGACTTAAAGGTGACCTTGATGCGGGGAGCTTCTGCTTCCATGCGCTTAATGATCTGCGCAACTTCTTCAGGGCGCAATGGGGTTGGGTTATTGCCCATGCCAACGAACCCGGTCACACCCGGTGTATTGCGTACGACATACCATGACTCTTCGGTCATGAGCATATTGACCAGGATGTATCCTGGAAAAACCCGGCGCTCAACCGTGCGCCGCTTGCCTTCTTTAACTTCGATCTCTTCTTCCGTCGGCACGACAATATCGAAAATCATATCCTTCATGCCCATAGTTTCAATGCGCTGTTCGAGGTTATGGCGCACTTTGTTCTCATATCCAGAGTAGCAGTGCACGACGTACCAGGAACGACCTTCCTCATCGGTTTCATCGGCTCCTGCCTGGTCCTCGTCCAGAAAACTAAGATCAAAATCTAGGGAGTCTTTCTCAGGTTTATCTGAAACGATATCCGCTACCGGTGCGCTTTCTACCTGATCTGAATTAGCTGCGTCTGGAGGCAGCTCAGTTTGAGAATCTAATTCCTGCTCGTTTTGGATGTCATCAGGGGGTAAATCCTCGTCTGGATCTGCCATAGCGGATTCATCCGCGACAACCTCTTCGGATGCGAGCGCAGCCTCGGTGGAATCAATCTCGGTCGATTCTTCTGCAGCGGATTCAACCGCGACAACCTCTTCGGATGCGAGCGCAGCCTCAGTGGAATCAATCTCAGTCGATTCTTCCACAGCGGATTCAACCGCGACAACCTCTTCGGATGCGAGCTCAGCCTCGGTGGAATCAATCTCGGTCGTTTCTTCCGCAACGGATTCAACCGCGACAACCTCTTCGGAGGCGATCTCTGGCTCTGTGTCAGCCAGCTCAGCCTCAGTGGAATCAATCTCGGTCGATTCTTCTGCAGCGGATTCTTCTGAGACAATCTCATCGGGTGTGATTTCTGGCTCTGTGCTGGCCAGCTCAGCCCCAGTGGAATCAATCTCAGTCGATTCTTCCGTTCCAGGTGACTCTAATTTCTCAGAAGAGGATTCGACTTCAGAATCGGGCGACTCAGCCGCTGCTTCATGTGCGGCTGAAACCTCTGCCGATTCAATTTCACCAGTCTCGGAAGTCTCTGCAGAGTTAGATAATTGTTCTTCCTGGTCGGAAAATCCCATAGCTTCCATTCCTAAACATCAATAAATGTGATCAAATGCTGACTTCTTCCAACGGGGTCTACGAACCCAGAATGAAGATGAAGAAGCGAGAGTAGATGAAGTCCAACACACCCAGAAAGGTGCTCATCACCGTGACCACGATCAACACCACAATGGTTAAGCTGGTGGCCTCCTGCCTGGTTGGCCAGGAAACCTTGCGCAGCTCAGCCATTGTCTCCCGGAAATAGCGTGTAATAAAATTCGATTGTTTGCGAGAACTCTTTTTATCACGTTTTGCCACAGAAAACTCCTTCTGGCATTTCTGTCCGGATCAGGACCAAGATTGGCAGTGACAAAGCACTGCGAGGTACGGGCAAAACGCCGCCTCGATGGACGGCGTCGCCTTCCTTCAGGCAGGCCAGGTAGGACTTGAACCCACAACCGCTCGTTTTGGAGACGAGTGCTCTTCCAATTGAGCTACTGGCCTTCATCAATGACTGGTGACTCTTCGAGCAAGGATTTTGTGAGCGCCTTAGCGTGGTGAAGGGCCACCAGTCCAGGTAACTACTTCGTCTCGCGGTGTAATTGATGGTTCCTACATCGCGGGCAATACTTATTTAATTCTAAACGACCAGGATCGTTACGACGATTCTTTTCGGTCGTGTAGTTGCGTTCCTTGCACTCAGTGCAAGCCAGTGTAACAACAGGTCGGACGCCTTTTGCCATAATAATTTACCATGCACCGTTAATCTAATAAGGTGCCAATTTTTTATTTAATGATCTCAGTGATCACGCCTGCGCCGACGGTGAGACCGCCTTCACGAATGGCGAACTTGGAGCCCTGCTCTAAAGCCACTGGCACGATCAACTCCACTTCCAAGTTTACGTTATCCCCGGGCATCACCATCTCTACCCCTTCGGGCAGTTGGACGGTTCCGGTCACATCCAAGGTGCGGACGAAGAACTGTGGGCGGTAGCCGCTGAAGAACGCTTTGTGCCGTCCACCTTCATCCCGCTTCAACACGTACACTTCTCCCATGAACTTGGTATGGGGGGTGATGCTGCCTGGCTTGGCGATCACCATGCCGCGCTCCACATCTTCCCGGTTGATGCCGCGCAGCAGCAGACCCAGGTTGTCACCTGCCTGGCCTTCATCCAGGATCTTGTGGAACATCTCGACCCCGGTCACTACCGAACTGATCATCTCTTCCTGCAGACCGATAATATCTACTGCATCGCCAGTGTGGACCATGCCGCGGTCCACGCGTCCAGTCACCACTGTACCGCGCCCTTTGATTGAGAACACATCCTCAACTGACATCATGAACGGCTTTTCAAACTCACGCACCGGTTCGGGGATGTACTCGTCTACCACGCGCAGCAGTTCTTTGATGCTGGCGTACTCTTCCGCATTCGGGTCTGTTGATTCACTCTCCAACGCGGCCAGGGCAGTGCCCCGCACGATGGGTGTCTCATCTCCCGGGAAGCCCTGCTCATTGAGCAGTTCACGCAGTTCTAATTCGACCAGCTCCAGCAGCTCCGGGTCATCCATCATATCGATTTTGTTCAGATATACCACGATCGCCGGTACTTCCACCTGCCGTGCCAGCAAGACGTGCTCCCGGGTCTGCGGCATGGCACCATCAGGCGCCGCCACAACCAGGATGGCGCCATCTACCTGCGCAGCTCCTGTGATCATGTTCTTGATGTAGTCCCGGTGTCCGGGCATGTCTACGTGGGCATAGTGACGATTTTCTGTCTCGTATTCCACGTGGGCGATATTGATCGTGATGCCGCGCTCTTTCTCTTCTGGTGCATTGTCGATCGAATCGAACGGCCGGTAATCACCATGCCCGCTGAAGGAACAATACTTCGTGATCGCTGCGGTTAGCGTTGTTTTTCCATGGTCGATGTGTCCCATCGTTCCCACGTTCATATGTGGCTTTGTCCGTTCAAATTTCTTCTTGGCCAT
>JALHTN010000328.1 GCA_022865865.1 Anaerolineales bacterium | reverse complement strand
AGCATTAGAAAGTCTTCGTGCCAAGGGGATGGCCACAGCAGCCAAGCGTGCAGATCGGGACGCCTCAGAAGGGATCGTAGAGCTATATTCCCACGGTGATGGACGGGTTGGAGTCATGGTTGAAATCAACTGCGAAACCGAGTTTGTCGCCCGTTCGCAAGGATTTCGCGATTTTGCCCACGAAATTGCTCTCCAAATCGCAGCCTCGGCACCCAGCTATATCCGAGCTGGGGATATCCCTGAAGACGTGCTCGAGCTCCGGCGCAATATCGTTCGCGAACAATCCTTAGAAGAGGGCAAACCCGAGGACATCGTTGATCGTATCGTCGATGGACGCGTTGAAAAATTCATCGCCGAGATTTGCCTGCTCAACCAGGAGTACATTCGAGATGATAAGCTCACCATAGAGCAGCTCTTGCTGGAAAATATCGCTGCCATCGGTGAGAACATCATCATCCGCCGCTTCGAGCGCTGGGAATTAGGTGAAAGCACCGCAAATTGATCATCGAAAAGGCCAACCCCTCGGTTGGTCTTTTTATTCTCCAAGGAGCATAAGGTATGGTGGATGAATTGAAATACCAGCGGATAATGCTGAAAATAGGCGGGGAGGCACTGTCGGGACCTCAGGGCTTTGGTATCGATCCCATCCAGGCAGATGACATCGCTCAACGGATTGCTGAAGTCAAGGAGACCGGTGTTGACGTGGCAATGGTGATCGGAGCTGGCAACCTTTGGCGCGGCCGCCGCGGACTCGAGAGAGGCATGGACCGGGCAACCGCAGATTACATGGGCATGCTGGCGACAGTCATGAATGCCCTGGCGTTAATGGATGCCCTGGAACGAATCGGTATCGACACCCGTGTTCAATCGGCGATCGAGATGCACTCGGTAGCCGAACCCTACATTCGGCGGCGGGCTATTCGCCACCTTGAAAAAGGGCGCGTGGTTATCTTAGGCGCTGGGACTGGCAATCCTTACTTCTCCACCGATACTGCCGCTGCCTTGCGCGCCATGGAAATTGGCGCCGATGTGCTGATAAAAGCCACCAAGGTCAATGGAGTCTATGATAGCGACCCGGAGGTCAATCCTGATGCCCAGCTCTTCGATCATCTGACCTATATTGAAGCCATCAACCGCCGGTTGGAAGTTATGGACTCCACTGCCATCTCTCTCTGCATGGACAACAATTTACCCATCCTGGTGCTCAACCTGTGGAGCCGGGATGCTTTGCGGGCTGCATTAATGGGGGAAAAGGTCGGGACTTTATTGAACGGGAAATCCAGGGAATAAACTTACCCTTTCCGCAAGTGCAGTTTTCGAGTATCCTATAGATTGCTTTCAGAAATACCGCCAGTTTCGTGGAGGCTGATATGCTCAAAGACATCTATAATGAAGCCGAAGCCCGCATGAAAGGGGCAATCCAAGCCTTAGAAGAAGACCTGGCTGGGATACGTACTGGACGCGCTAGCCCGGCGCTCATTGAACGGCTTTCAATCGATTATTATGGAACCCCAACACCATTGATCCAATTGGCCAGCATTGGTGTTCCTGAACCGCGCAGTTTGCTGATTCGACCATTCGATCCCGGCAGTTTAAAAACCATCGAACGGTCAATCCTGGCTTCAGATCTTGGCTTGACACCCAACAATGATGGCAAAACTATCCGCTTGAATCTCCCCCCACTTACACAGGAGCGGCGCCAAGAATTGAGCAAAATCGTGCACAACCGGCTAGAAGAAGCCCGTGTTGCTGTGCGAAATGTGCGCCGGGACGAGATGAAAGACCTTCAGGAATACGAAAAAGAAAAATTGCTCTCTGAGGATGAGAAAAAAAGAGGTGAAGAGGAGATCCAAAAAATTACCGATCGTTTTATAGAAGAGATCAACGCCATCGGCGAACGTAAGGAGAAAGAGATCCTCGAAGTTTGATCGTGGTTTTATGAGCAAAAAACCTTCAACTTCACCTGAACAAGTCCCCACCCATATAGCCATCATCATGGATGGCAATGGACGCTGGGCACTAGCCAGGGGCTTACCGCGCCTGGCAGGACATCGCGCAGGAACAGAAAATTTACGGCGGGTGATTGAATCCTGTGTCGAATTCGGAGTAAAATATCTCACCCTGTACGCCTTTTCAACTGAAAATTGGGGACGCCCTTATGAAGAAGTCAGGGGTTTAATGCGCATCCTGGAAGATGTGATTGATCGCGAACTAGAGGAGCTCCACAAACAGGGAACCCGCCTGCTGCATATCGGTCGCCTGGATAGACTTAAACCTTCCTTACGGCAAAAAGTACTCGACGCAATTGAATATACAAAAGACAACGACCGTCTGATTTTATGCGTCGCATTTAACTACGGCGGTCGCGATGAGATCGTATGTGCTATCCAGCATATGATTGAAGACGATGTCAAACCAGATCAGGTAAGCTCCGATTTGGTCGGCAAATACTTATTCACAGCCGGCGTACCTGATCCAGATCTGATCATCCGTACCTCGGGGGAGTTGCGCGGCAGCAACTTCTTGATTTGGCAGGGTGCTTACTCCGAATGGTATTTCACCCCAACCTATTGGCCTGATTTTGACAAGGAAGAGCTGGCTCATGCCCTGGAAGAATATAAACTCCGCCAAAGGCGCTACGGTCACGTCCCAGAATCCATCTAAGAGAATCCATTATGCTGAGAACAAGAGTCATTGTGGCTGCCATCCTGTTACCCATCGGGTTGGTAATCATCTATATTGGCGGTTGGGCATTTAGCGCCTTTGTTATTTTGATTGTGGGGCTTGCGGCCTGGGAATACAGCCAGATTTTTCGCGGCAGTGATCTGCAGCCTGCGGTTGTAATCGCGGTTGCCGGAGCCGCTGGGTTGGCACTTGGAAGAGCATGGAATGGTTTTGAAAGTGCTCCCCTGCTGATCAGCCTGATCTTGATCGCCAGCATGATTTACCATATGGTGGCATATGAACGCGGCCGCGATCAGGCAGGTACGGATTTCGCAGTGACGCTGTCTGCTGCGTTCTACATTGGCTGGCTGGGTGCATACTTGATCTCTATCCGTTCCCTACCAGAGGGATTTTGGTGGCTGCTGCTGGTTCTGCCGATTGTATGGCTGGCAGATTCAGGGGCTTACTTCATCGGACGCAGTTTCGGAAAACACAAACTCAGCCCACGTTTGAGTCCCAAGAAAACCTGGGAAGGCTATTTTGGGGGCGTCCTGGTTGGAACGCTGGGTGCCGTCGGATTAGCCTACTTATGGCAATTATGGGCTGGTGCTGATTTCTCGATTACTGCTCTCCAGGCCGCCCTGCTGGGTCTATTATTAAGCACAATTACCACATTAGGTGATTTAGGCGAGAGCATGATCAAGCGTCAGAGCGGAGTGAAGGACTCGAGCAACCTTATCCCGGGTCATGGTGGTGTTTTTGATCGCATCGACTCCTGGTTGTGGGCTGCGCTGATCGGCTATTATTTCATTATTTGGGTGGTTGTTTGACATCCATAATTTCCCATGGTATCATCCCGAACACAATTAAACAGCCCTTATCGGCACTCTTATCCAGAGAGGTGGAGGGACCGGCCCTGCGAAGCCTCGGCAACCTAACCAACATCTGGTCATTCCGCAAGCAGTAAAATGCAGTTATTCCAATGACCAGAGCGGCAAAGGTGCCAATTCCGACAGACGGATGTTCTGGTAGATGAGAGGGCAGCCGTACCTGCGTGTCTTTGCCCTTTCATGTTCTGAGGGGCAATTTTTATTTTTGGAGGACGATATTAATGAGCACTACCTTTATGGAATCACCAAGTTTGATGTTCACTTCTGAATCGGTAACTGAGGGCCATCCTGATAAGATCTGCGATCAGCTCAGCGATGCTATCCTGGACGCCTGCCTGGAAGTAGATCCCGGATCACGTGTCGCTTGCGAAGTAGCAACCAAGACCGGTTTCGTGATGTTTTTAGGCGAGATAACAACCCAGGCCAATTTAAATTACGATGAGCTGGCGCGAAAAGTCATTACCGATATTGGTTACGACAATAGTGACAAGGGATTTGATGGCAACACCTGTGGGATTCAGGTCGCCATCGCTAAGCAGTCCACAGACATTGCTATGGGAGTAAATACATCCCTTGAGACCAGGACTGGTGAACAAAGCGAAGAAGAGATCAACGCTATCGGTGCTGGCGATCAGGGCATGATGTTTGGCTACGCTTGCAGCGAAACTCCCGTTTTGATGCCGATGCCTATTTACCTGGCGCATAAGCTCGCTCAGCGCCTGAGCCAGGTCCGTAAAAACGGTACCCTACCCTGGCTGCGTCCAGATGGAAAAAGCCAGGTGACGGTTGAATACAGTTTTGGTAAACCAAAACGGGTCGATACCGTTCTGGTGAGCACCCAGCACGCACCCCACATCTCTCAGCAGGAAATCCGGGCTGCCGTGATAGAGCACGTCATCCAACCGGTTATCCCTGAGGAGATGGTTGACGAAGAGATGAAAATCTTCATCAATCCCACAGGGCGCTTCGTGATCGGTGGCCCACTTGGCGATTCCGGATTAACTGGTCGCAAGATCATTGTGGATACTTATGGCGGCATGGGTCGCCACGGTGGAGGCTGCTTCAGTGGGAAAGACCCCACTAAGGTTGACCGCTCTGCAGCTTATGCTGCTCGCTGGGTGGCGAAAAATGTCGTCGCTGCCGGTTTAGCTGACCGCTGCGAGATCCAGGTTGCATATGCCATTGGTGTCTCTCATCCCCTGAGCATTAACGTCGAGACCTTTGGAACCGGT
>JALHTN010000327.1 GCA_022865865.1 Anaerolineales bacterium | reverse complement strand
GAAGTTGCTGGATATTCAGGCTTTTCTGGTTACTTTCTCGGGTTTTATCCTCTTTTGCCTAATCTCCAGCTCGGTGTATCTGTTAAATGACATCACCGATGTCGAGGCAGACCGCCATCACCCAAAAAAAAGAAATCGACCAATCGCCTCCGGAGCACTGAAGGTTTCAACTGCGCGCTGGGCTGTTCTGCTCCTGTTGTTTATCTCTTATCCCCTTGCCTATCTGCTCTCACCGAGTTTTTGTTTGATCCTTCTTATTTACCTCGTCCTCAACCTCGGTTACTCCCGTTGGCTCAAACATGTGATCATTATCGATGTCTTCGTCTTGGCCAGCTTCTATGTAATTCGCGTGGTTGCTGGATTGACATTAATCGAGGTAGCTCGGTTTTCACCCTGGCTTTATGTTGTCACCACGCTGTTAGCCCTGTATATTGGATTAGGGAAACGCAGGGCGGAATTAACGCTTTTATCAGAAGGGGCACAGTCCCACCGCAGGGTACTGGATGGATATAGCCTGCCTCTCTTAGACCAATACATCACCATAGTTTCAGCAACCACCGTTGTGGCTTATAGCTTGTATACCTTCTCCGCGCCTAATCTACCTGCTAATCATGCCATGATGCTCACCATCCCCTTTGCGATCTACGGTATATTGCGTTATTTGTACCTGATCCAGACCAATCACGGTGGTGGTGCCCCGGAGGAAGAACTGCTCTCTGATCGACCTCTGCAAATCACCATCTTGTTATGGGGACTGGTTGTCGTACTGATCCTCTATTTATTCTAAACTGACATGCCTGCAATCACTGCAACTGCTCCCGGGAAGATAATCTTGTTCGGTGAACATGCTGTGGTATATGGACAACCAGCCATTGCTGTGCCTGTGAACCAGGTGAAAGCCAGGGCCATCATCTCAGCCCGACCTGATCAACCACGAGGTTGGGTAAACTTTCAAGCCCCTGATATCAGGCTTGAAAAGAACTGGGATGATTTACCTGCGGATCATCCCCTGGTTTTAGTTGTACGGGGAGTACTTGAAGCTACGCAGATTTATCAGCCCCCCGCCATGACGATCCGAGTCTCATCCTCGATACCTATCGCAGCTGGATTAGGTTCTGGAGCCGCGGTGTCTGTAGCAATGATTCGTGCACTTTCCGAGTTCTTAGGACGACCTCTATTGGACGAAGACATTTCGGATTTAGCCTTTGAAATCGAAAAACTGTATCATGGTACCCCATCGGGGATCGACAATACGGTGATCACATATGAGAAACCAATTTTCTTTACCAGGAAGGATACTGACCAGAAAGGAATGATGGAGCCTTTTCATGTATCAAAACCTTTCACTATTGTGATTGGCGACACAGGCATCCCCAGCCCTACCGCAGCAGCAGTGGCAGATGTTCGCAAAGCCTGGCAGGAAGATAGCATGCTTTTCCAGGATCTTTTTAATAGCACCGGTAAGATCGTCTATCAAGCTCGGCAGGCGATTGAAAACGGTGATATTGCCGCTCTCGGTCCGCTGATGAACGAGAACCAATCCCTATTGGAGAAAATGGGTATATCGTCATTCGAGCTGGACCGACTCGTTCAAGCTGCTCGCCAGGCAGGTGCCAATGGCGCCAAGCTCTCCGGAGGCGGTCGCGGCGGCAATATGATCGCGCTGGTACCAAAGGAATCTGCCCAACAGATTGCCAAAGCTTTAACCGCCGCGGGTGCAACGAACATTATCATTACTACGGTCAACAGTTAACCAGTCAAACTTCAAGGCGAGCAAATGAAGATTCTCGAGGAATTTCCCAAACAACTTGTATTGCTGAAATTAGGGGGATCATTGATCACCGATAAGAAACGCCCTCGTACGCTGAGGCGAAAAACTCTGGTCCGCCTGGCAGAAGAAATCGCTTCTGCGCTGGAACAACAACCATCCTTACGCCTGGTGATCGGGCATGGCGCGGGTTCATTTGCACATGTGTCTGCCAAGAAGCATGGTACCAGGCAGGGTGTCACAACCCCAGACCAATGGTATGGTTTTGCGGAGGTATGGTGGGATGCGGCCATTCTCAATCGATTGGTAGTTGAGGCATTAAGAGCGGTCGCATTACCCGTCATTGCTCTGCCGCCATCAGCTGCTGTTATCGCCAGAAACGGCCAAGTTGAGCATTGGGATTTGGGACCGCTAAACGCAGCTCTCCGTGCCGGATTATTACCTGTTATCCATGGAGATGTGATTTTTGACCGGTCACTCGGGGGAACGATCCTGTCCACCGAGGATTTATTCTCCCATCTGGCCAGGCACTTCCATTCCGACAGGATGTTATTAGCGGGGATGGAGCAAGGCGTTTGGCAGGATTTTCCAAATCAATCGACCATCATACCTAAGATAACCCCGCAGAACTTCAGGGATGTGCTACCCGCGCTGAGCGGCTCAGCGGCAACTGATGTCACCGGCGGCATGGAAAACAAAGTTGAGCAGTGTGTATCCTTAAGCCGCGCTATCCCGGATATGGAGATTCTAATCTTCTCAGGGGATCAGCCTGGAACTGTCTTGGATGTGCTGCTCGGATCAAGCTCTGGGACAGTAATCTCAAGTGCAGAATAAGTGTTCAAGAGATTGCTTGAAATGCCCTTCGGGATGCTGTCAGGTCTGCTTAAGTTATAATAATAGCCGATATCACTCTGAATTAACCATTGCTTATCTGATCCACTCTCTGTAAGGACAGCAGTAATTGAGATATTATGTACTTCACACGCGAACAATTAGAAGCCAATGAGCAGCACAATTTAGCATCTTACGGCTTGCACAGCGCGGCCACAAAAGGCCGCTTCTACCCGGAGGATGAACCTCTCTATCGGACTGCATTTCAACGTGATCGGGACCGGATTCTTCACACGACAGCTTTTCGCCGTCTGGAGTACAAAACTCAAGTTTTTATCATCCACGAGGGCGATTACTACCGGACACGGCTGACTCACACTTTGGAAGTAGCTCAAATCGGACGCACCATTGCTCGAGCCCTGGGGGCAAACGAGGATTTAGAAGAAGCGATTTGCCTGGCTCACGATCTAGGTCACTCACCATTTGGGCACTCCGGTGAAGTAGCTCTGACCCGTTTGATGAAGGATTCTGGTGGTTTTGACCACAACAGACAATCCCTGCGTATTGTCACCGATCTTGAAGAGCGTTACCCGGATTTTCCAGGTTTAAACCTTACCTGGGAAGTCCGTGAAGGCATCGTTAAACACGAATCCGAGTACGATATTTCCGATGCATCCGATTACAACCCAGACCTGCGTGGACATTTAGAAGCTCAGATTGCCAATGCAGCTGATGAGCTGGCCTATACCGCCCACGATTTGGATGATGGTTTACGCTCAGGAATGATCACACCCAGGATGCTTGAAGGTATAACTTTGTGGGAAATCCTGGTAAAAAGTGTCGGGTGGCATGGTGGTCAATTGGATGATTTGTCCCGCCACAGGTTGATCCGCCGCCTGATTGGATTGGAAGTCACTGATCTGGTTACCTCCACAGATCAATGTTTACGGGAGAATAGTATCCGCTCTGTTGAGCAATTACAAAAACTCGCTTTCAATGTGATTGGATTCAGCGAAGATATGCAGCGCCGAAACCGCCATTTGAAAGATTTCCTGTACGCAAACATGTACCGTCACCACCGGGTGGTGCGGATGGCGGTAAAAGCCGAACGCATCATCACCGATTTATTTACTGCTTACCAATCAGAATCTTCCATGCTGCCCCAACACGTGCAAGATTTCATTGAAACGCGCGGATTGGAACGCACCATATGTGATTATATTGCCGGTATGACAGACCGCTACGCGCTTCAAGAACATAACAAGCTTTTCGATCCAGCATCTTTGCCTTAATTTACTGCACATAACTCCGCCACAATTGATTTTGTGGAATGTGGTCACGATTCATATTTCGCAGTATAATACGCCCCTTGGAGCTAAATTATGGGTAACGAACAGTATTTAACTTATGAAGGCGCAAAAAATTTGCGCGCAGAACTCGAACGATTAAAAGGTCCCGAAAGGGATGAGCTCGCCAAACGCTTGCGCTCTGCCATCCAAATGGGAGATTTATCCGAAAATGCGGATTATCACGCAGCGAAGGAATATCAGGCATTCTTGGAAGGTAAGATTCAGGAATTGGAATTCGTGCTTAAGAATGCTGTGATTATTGAAGAGTTGAAGAGTGATCGAGGAGTCGTGACCGTTGGTACAAAAGTGACCATTCAGGAAGCGAATTACCCACCCGAAACATACGATATCGTGGGCGCCAAGGAAGCGGATCCCAAAAATGGGCGGATTTCGAATCAATCACCTTTCGGGGCTGCGCTTCTCGGTGGTAAGGAAGGCGAAGAGGTGATCGCTGAAACACCTGCTGGTCAAATCAGCTTGAAAATACTAAAGATCGAATAAACGCTGAATCGCCTGGTTTATTAAATCAAAAAGCAGTGAGGAATATGCTCACTGCTTTTTGTTTATCTATTAATTAACAGTTTATCCTTTTGGCCAGGCAACCAGCTCAAGTGTTACACGGTCAAAGAAGCTTTCCGGCGGTAATCCACCTGAGCCATATGACATGTCAACCACGCGTGCTTCGAGTCGCAAGGTAGCCGTCTCAAGGATCAGTTCCCGGCTTGGTTCAGCCTGGACTGGCTCACCCTTAGCGGATAGGCGCTGTCTGGTGGCATCATCCTCAAAAGCATTCTTGCTCATCAAGACTGTTGTCACAGTCTGAATATCATTCTTATCAAATAACCAGACCTCGAACGCAGTGACTTTCTTTGGCTCACCAACTCCGATCGTCTCCGAGATTCCCACCCCACACTCACCGAGGAATTCACCTGCTGGGGAGTCAATGCTGAACGAATCATCGAAGAGGTCGTTTCCAACCTGGTAGGTTGTCATGAACTGGGCCAAAGGCGGTTCATCTTGGGTGGCGGTATATTCAGGATACTCCGCCTCCGAGGGTGCTTCCTTGCGGGTTGAAGGAAGGCTAAAATTGAAGGAACGGTTCCGGACGAGGAAGACGATCACTAAAGCCCCGGCAAGCAAGAAAGTAATCAGACATAACCAGGGAAGCCATCTTCGTGCCAGGCTGGGCTCCTCCTCCGGCGTGGGAGTTGCCTCCACTTCTTCCACTGGCTCGGTCCCAGAGAAGAGCATAAATGCCTGAATTGAATCAGTATTTTGGGTACCGGGGTCAGCGGCAATATTCGCCAGGATTTCAGCGGAATTTTCTCCTACTTCGGCGATTCGCTGTTGGGCGCTAGCTGCATCTTGGTTTAGCGTGTAGGAATCGATCGCCATACGCAGGTAAGTTTCCTGGTATTCGATACGTAAATCGCTAGGTCCAGCATCTGTCCATTGCACAGGCCACAACCACCAGCCTAATACAACCAGGCCGATCAGCAGACCAACAACAAAGCCGATGATCCCGATCCAAAGTGGTTTATTGAGTTGCTCACGGATGTCATCCATTTTCCTCTCTCCGATCAATTCTAAAAATTTCAGTCTAAACCAAATTTTAGCACAAAAGTGCGAAAATCTATCATCGCTTATGTTGCAAGACTCATGCCGGAAGGATTAATTGGTCGGAACTTCTTCCGAGGATAATTCATCCAGCGAGAATTGTTCTTTACATTGGGTACATTGGGCATGTCTTTTGTTGGCTGCAACTAGCAAACCACCGCAATTGGGACATGGTATGGGCAAAGGTTTTTTCCAGGATGTGAAGTCACATTCGGGATAATTTGAACAGCCATAAAAAGTACGCCCTTTACGAGTTTTCCTATCAACCACATCACCACCATCCAGCGGACAGGTGACACCAATCTTCTCCAACCAGGGCTCTGTATGGCGGCACTCTGGGAAATTGCTGCAGCTGATAAATTTACCATAGCGCCCCCAGCGGATCACAAGATCATGTTCACATTTCGGACAGGCGCGCCCGATGAGTTCCAGCTCCATTTTCATCTCGGGAATTTTTTCTTCAGCAGCCTTGACATCTTCTTCAAATGGTTTGTAGAATCTTTCGATTACGTTTGCCCATTGTTCATCCCCAGAAGCAATCCGGTCCAGATCAGATTCCATGCGTGCGGTGAAACCAACTTCAATTACGTCTGGGAAATGTTCGACCAGCAAATCATTCACCAGGATTCCTGTTTCGGTTGGAAATAAGCGCCTGCTCTCTTGATAGACATATCCCCGCTGTTGGATTGTCCCAAGAATGGGTGCATATGTTGATGGCCGCCCGATACCATTTTCCTCTAACGTACGAACTAATGAAGCCTCAGAGTATCGGGGCGGTGGTTGGGTGAAATGCTGTTCGGGGATCAGCTGCAGGAGTTTCTGGGGCTGATCTTCTTCAATGCTGGAGGGGATTTGCACATGTTCACCTGCAGCAGCCTCCTTTTCCTCATCCCGCTTTTCTTCATAAATGATCATGAAACCCTGGAAGCGGATCGTTTGACCTGAGGCACGCAGAAGGTACTCATGAGTCTCGTTTGTACCAGTTACATCGACCGCTAAGGTATCATAAATTGCGGAGGCCATCTGGGAAGCTACGAAACGCTGCCAAATCAAGCGGTAAAGGCGAAGTTGATCGCGGGAAAGATGTTTCGTGATCTTTTTTGGTTGCCGCCAGACCGATGTGGGTCGAATGGCTTCATGCGCTTCTTGAGCCCCGCGAGCTCTCTTGCTGTAAACCGGGGTTTTCGCTGGCAGGTAATTCTCACCATATTCCGAAACGATAAATTTGGCAGCTTCATTTTGAGCAATGGATGATACATTGGTGGAATCGCTTCGCATATATGTGATCAATCCAACCAATCCCCCATTCCCGACATCAATGCCCTCATAGAGCTGCTGAGCGAGCGCCATTGTACGGCGTGCGCTGAATCCGAGCCGGCGAGATGCTTCTTGCTGCAGCGTGCTGGTGATGAAAGGTGGCCGCGGTTTGCGTTTGCGTTCCCCGCGTTTAATCTTTGTGATCTTATAATCAGTTTTATCCATATCAGCCAGGATTGGCTGAACTTGCGCTTCGTTTCCAAGAACTGCTTCCTCTTTATCGATACGGATCAATTTTGCAATGAAAGAATCCCGTGTCCCATCTGGTTGAAATTCAGCTTTAATAGACCAATATTCTACAGGGTTGAAGTCTTCAATTTCGCGTTCTCGTTCGACGATTAATCGCAGAGCGACGGACTGTACTCGCCCAGCAGATAAGCGGCTGCGCACCTTTCGCCACAATAATGGGCTTAAGTTATAGCCAACCAACCGGTCGAGAATTCGTCGAGCTTGTTGTGCATTTACCAGATCCATGTTGATTTCCCTTGGCTGTTCAAATGCCTCGGCAATGGCTGGTTGTGTGATCTCATGGAAAATCACCCTCTGGGTGATCTTGGGGTCTATTTCAACCGATTCGACGAGATGCCAGGCGATAGCTTCACCTTCGCGATCGGGGTCTGTCGCCAAATATACCTCGGCAGCATCCTGGGCGAGCTTCTTGAGCTCCTTTACCACCGGGCGCTTATCATTCGGTACTCTATACTTCGGGGAAAATCCGTTTTCGACATCCACCGATAATTGCGAACGTAATAAATCACGTACATGCCCAACTGAAGCCTTCACGGTATACCCTTTACCGAGAAAATTCCCAACAGTGCGCGCTTTGGCTGGGGATTCAACAATCACCAATTTACCTTTGCTTTTTTTCTTGCGAGTCTTCTTTACCTTCTCAGGTTTGGGAATTCCTTCATGAGCTTCAGTCTTGCCCATGCGGAACAGGGTCGTCCCGCAAACCGGACAAGTACCCCGAGTACCAGGGGTTGCATTTGCTGTATATTCTGGTTTCGGGTCCAGCATTTCCCGTTTTGTTTTGCACTTTACACAATAAGCTTCCACAATAAATACCTCACTTTAAACGTATTTCTCTCCATCTGCACGCAGCTGGCTGACAACTTGGCGAACCTTCTGGGTAGCATCTTTATGGCAAACCAGCAGTACATCTCCAGTATCAACAACAACAAGATTCTCAACACCTATGGTAACGATCAGGCGCTGGTCCTGGTTTTGGTAAACCAGAGAATCCTGGGTTTCACTGAGAATATGCTGGCCTCCGATCACAATATTTCCATCTTTATCGGGCTCAAATACATCAAAGAGCGAATCCCAGCTGCCAACGTCGTTCCAGCGCAGGCCTTCTGCTGGAATAACTGCTACATTCCGGGCTCCTTCCATGATCCCATAATCAATGGTCTCTGGTTTGATTGCGGGCCACTCCTGGTTGATGACCATCTCAGATTCCGGGGTATTCCTGGCTCTGGAGATGTTTCCTAACCTGGCTGAGAGGTCCGGCATCTGGCGAGCAAATTCGTCCATGATTTGGTTGACCTGCCAAACAAACATACCGGAGTTCCAAGCATGGTCACCCGATTCCAGCATCGTTTTTGCTTGAGCTAGATCCGGTTTTTCCTTAAATTTAAGTACTTGATAGACATTCAGCTGGTCGGTTTGACCGATCAGTTCTCCTTGGTGAATATAGCCATATCCAGTTGCCGGCGCCGTCGGTTCAATCCCCAGAGTAACCAGATAATCGTCTTGGGCTACCTGGTATGCTGCCCGCAGCAAGCGGAGAAATTTATCTTCATTACCAATGAAATGATCCGCGGTTAATACCGCCATCACTGCATCTGGATCCCGCTCCTGTAAAACAATGCCCGCCAAACCGATCACAGAAGCGGTACCGCGTGGCATTGGCTCAAGGATGAAATTCTCGGCTGGAATCTCTGGAGCTTGCTCACGTAATTCATCAGCTTGGTCTGCGATTGTGACGATCAAAATTCGTTCAGCAGGAAATTCCCCGGCCAACCTCCGCACAGCGATCTGAAACAAGCTTTGATCATCAATCAATTGCAGCATCTGCTTTGGTTTTGTCGCCCGGGAGAGGGGCCAAAGACGTGTTCCACCACCACCAGCCATGATCACTGCATAATAATTATCTTGCATGCAATCTCCAAGTATCAATTTGTGTTTTCATCAACATCTTTATATGCTTCTCGTACCTCTCGTAATGCGATGTACTGCATGCCCCCCACCTGGCGGACCATACCCTTGAGCTCCATCAACGCCAGGGTGGCAGTTACTTTCTCAACCGGAATCTCTGTCCGGTTTGTGATTTCATCAATGTGTAATGGCTCGCCTCCAAGGGTCTCGAAGAGTTGAGCTTCAACCGCATCACTGGGTAAAGTTACCCGGGCAGCCCGGTGTTCTGCAACCATACTCAGCTCCAGGGTTTCCAATACCTGTTCAGCACTCAGTAAGGGATAGGCTCCGTTTTGGATCAAGCGATTGGTGCCCACACTTCCAGGAGAGGTAATGTTGCCTGGAACCGCAAAAACCTCTCGACCCTGATCTGCAGCAAAAGCTGCTGTGATCAAAGCACCGCTTGTCTGCCCTGCTTCAACAACCACGACAGCTAGAGATAAACCAGATATCAAACGATTACGCACAGGGAAGTTAGAGGCTTCGGGAGGTGTCCCCGGGGAGTATTCGCTGATTAGCGCCCCGTTAGCTTTAATCTTGTCGGCCAGGAGCTTGTTTTCTGGCGGGTATATCCGGTCGATACCACTACCCAATACTGCAATCGTTCTTCCTCCAGCATCAAGCGCTGCCTGATGGGCGATCGAATCCACACCTCGCGCTAACCCACTGATTATGGTAAGACCATTTCTAGCCAAACTACCTGCGATATCCTCTGCAACCTGCCTTCCGTATGCTGTTACCCGTCTGGTCCCAACAATGGCTACGGACCATTCATCATCAGCGATTAGGTCGCCCTGTGTATACAAAACAGGTGGTGGTTGTTCAATCTCTTCGAGCCGCTTCGGATAGGTTTCATCCGTTTGGATGATGACCGAAATTCCTTTCGCTTCGATCTGTTCCCAGACCTTATCCAGGTCAATCGAGGAGCGCATTACGACGAGATTCTCAATGATCTTATCGCTGAGACCGGCTGCTTTTAAAGCCTCGATAGGAGCACCCCAGGCTACTTGTGGATCACCGAAATAATTTAATAAAGCCTGGAAGCGGACAGGGCCAATTCCTTTTACCAGAGAAAATGCTACCCAATATTGCTTGGGATCACGCACCTGAATGCTCCTAGAAGCAAGCAGCTTCCTTCATTTAATGGTTGAAACACGGCGAATAGAATACCACAGGACTTTCTCCGCTGTCAAGCAAAGTCGATCAGTTTTTATCCTGGAGCAGGCCGGGAAGCAGATGTACTTGGATTCGATTGCTCGC
Organism: Anaerolineales bacterium; assembly: GCA_022865865.1. Next base: position 5,449 of record JALHTN010000327.1, on the reverse strand, counting down.
TAAATCGATGTCCAGGATCACTGATTCAATAGCTGGAATCAGGAGCTCGGACCCATCACTATCCTTTACGATATAGACCTCGTTTGCACCAGTCTCGAGGATTTCAGTGACCCAACCTAATCTTGCGTCATTCTCATCAATCACCTCGAGTCCGAGTAATTGGTGGTGGTAGAATTCCCCTTCCGGTAATTGCGGTCGATCCACGGTAAGGACATGCACAAGCAAGTTTCGGAGTACGGCAACCTGTTCCCTGGTTTGATAACCATCAAAGTACAACAGCATGCCGCGCGAGTGTGGTCGGCGCCTGGTGATCTGCAGGGGTTGAAACTGCGGACCGAGATAGACCTTCACGCCTGGCTTCAGTCGCTCGGGAAAATCAGTGTATACATCCAGCACAATTTCACCATGCATACCATGCGGCCTCCCCAATTTACCAACCACCAAGAATTCAGGCTCGCCGGGGGATGACGAGCCTGAATGATTATCGTCGTGCATTCGTGCAGACTTGGATGTCATTCTGGTTCCATGATATCCAAAGTGGCGCGTTTACCTTCTCGAGCCGCTGAGACACGCAGCAAGTTGCGCATTGAATTTGCTACCCGCCCGTGTTTCCCAATCACACGACCCATGTCTTCCTTGGCTACCTGCAACCGAATGTCAACATTGGGACCACGTTGCTCCTGGCTCACCCGTACTTGAAGTGGATCATTAACCAAAGAAAGAGCAATATATTCGATTAAATCTTGCACAACATACCTCCGGTTAACCGGTTGAGGCCGATTAATTCCAATTTCTGCCGGACACTTTAATCTTTATCTTCTGGTTCAGATTCAGCAGCAGGTTCATCCTCAGTTTCAGCTTCCACTTCCGCTTCTGCTTCTACTTCCACATCTGCTTCAGCTTCTGCTTCTACTTCTGTTTCCACTTCCGCTTCTGCTTCCACTTCCGCTTCTGCTTCCACTTCCACTTCAGCTTCTACATCCGCTTCCACTTCAGCTTCTACTTCTGTTTCCACTTCCGCTTCTGCTTCTACTTCCGCTTCCACTTCAGCTTCTACTTCTGTTTCCACTTCCGCTTCTGCTTCTACATCCGCTTCCACTTCAGCTTCTACTTCTGTTTCCACTTCAGCTTCTGCTTCCGCTTCTGCCTCAGCTTCTGCTTCCGCTTCTGCCTCAGCTTCTACTTCCGCTTCAGCTTCAGCTTCCACTTCCGCTTCTACTACTGTTTCTACTACTGCTTCAGCTTCCACTTCGGTCTCAGCTGCTTCTTTTGCACCGGGTTTGGATTTCTTAGTCGGTGTAGCTCCAGTGGTCTTCACACTTCCGGAGCGTACCTGTTCAGCTGCCTCAGCTTCTTCTATTAACACTTCGAGCGATTCGCCTTCCTTGAAACGAGCAAACCGATCCAGCAGTCCAGCGGAATGGAACAATTGCTTGACCGAATCACTGGGTTGAGCACCTTTGCTCATCCAGTCATAAATTCGATCTTCTTTCATTCTCAGAGTAGTCGGTTCCGTGCGAGGGTTATAGTACCCCAGGTTTTCTAGAAAACGACCATCACGAGGACTTTCTTTGTCAGCGGCAACAATCCGGTAACTGGGCTGCTTTTTTCCGCCAACACGGCGTAAACGAATACGTACCATAAATTTCAATCTCCTTCGATTTTCATAACAGTTTTTCTGCCGGGCAAACGACCGGGGCAGAGGTGGCGTGGAAGGGCACGCAAGTCCTCCGGTGCAGCTCAGCGGGCATCAATCTACTACAGCTCGTAAGCCATAGGTGCCTTCAATAGGGTATTCTAACCGAAAATACGCGGCATGCCTCGCATTCCAGTTTTATTCAAGCTCTTAAACATTCTCTGGGCTTGCTTGAATTGCTTTAGCAGACGATTGACATCTTGAACTTCGGTCCCAGAACCGCGGGCAATTCGCCTGCGACGGCTGGCGTTCAAGATTTTCGGATTTCGACGTTCTCCTTGAGTCATAGAACTGATAATCGCCTCAGTTTTTTTGAGCTGTTTCTCAGCATCATGGGGGTCGACTTGATTGGCGATCTGCCCCATTCCGCCAGGTAACATGCCCATTAATTGGCTGATTGGGCCCATTTTGCGCACTTGTTTGAGCTGTTCAGCGAAATCTTCAAGGGTAAACTCGCCGCTCATCAAGCGCTCCGCTTGTGTGCGGGCAGTTTGTTCGTCGAAATTCGCCTCAGCTCGTTCGATCAAGCCCAGGACATCCCCCATTCCTAAAATTCGGGAAGAAAGCCGTCCCGGATCGAATACCTCGATCGCATCCAACCCTTCACCCGTACTAAGAAACTTGATCGGAACCCCAGTAACAGAACGAATCGAGATGGCAGCACCCCCGCGCGCATCACCATCGATCTTGGTAAGTACTAAACCCGTCAAATTTACTGAGTCTCGGAAGCCATTGGCGATATTTACCGCTTCCTGACCGATCATCGAGTCTACGACCAGAAGCACTTCCACAGGTTCCACCTGGTCGGTGATGGCTTGCAATTCATCCATCAATTGATCGTCTAATTGAGAACGGCCAGCTGTATCGAGAATCAGGACAGTGTACCCACCATTCTCACCTTTCTGGAAAGCATGAGCTGCTAATTCTGGTGGAGCAACCCCGGGCTCGGAGTAGACGGGTACATTCAAGCTTGCACCCAAGGTTTCCAGTTGGGTAACCGCAGCAGGTCGGTACGGGTCGGCGGCAACTAACATCACCCGCTCCCCCTGAGAACGCAGCATACGAGCTAACTTTCCAGCTGCAGTGGTTTTACCTGAACCCTGAAGACCAACCAGCATGATCACCCTGGGTTTAGGTCCGCTCAAGTTCAGGCGTTCTGGTTCACCAAGGGTTGCTACCAGCTCTTCATTGACGATCTTAATCACTTGTTGTGCCGGATTAAGCGCCTTGGAAACTTCTTGTCCTACAGATCGCTCACGTACGCGGGCGACGAAGTCCTTGACAACACTGTAATGCACATCGGCTTCCAGCAAGGCCAAGCGCACTTCTCGCATCGCTGCGTCAACATCATTTTCTGATAGCTTGCCACGGCGGCTGAGCTGCTTAAAGACACCGTTTAATCTGTCGGTGAGATTCTCAAACACAATCCATAAACCTTATATTTCTAAATTTGTATAGCATTGGATTGTACTGTGGGAGTTGTGAATGGTCAAGAGGTAGGGCATTCCAGGTAAACTTACTGATAAATCTCACATATCCGGCCATTTACCGAGGTAGATATACACGGGACCTGCAGCAGAAGGAACTAACGCGCGCCCATCGAGAAACTTATCACAGTTGGGGGGGTTATGTATCTTATGGAGATATGCCTTTATCTACCATTATTTCATCATTCTTCCTAATAATATGTAAAAGGAGACACTCGTTATGGCAAAAGTCGCGGTTGTGACAGACAGCACTGCTGGGATACCAACAGAACTTCTTGACCAATACCCCCTCTGGGAGGCACCCCAGGTGCTGATTTTCGGCGAAGAGGCACTGGAAGATAGGATCGATATTCAGCCTAGTGAGTTTTACGAGCGTTTGGAAACCGATCCCATCCACCCAACTACTTCCCAGGTTACGCCAGCTTCATTTCAGAAGCTATTTGGTCAATTATTGGATGATGGGTATGATATCCTGGCGGTGTTGGTATCCCCGAAATTATCCGGGACGGTTGATTCAGCCAACCAGATCAAGGATATGCACCCAGATGCAGCCATCGAAGTATTCAATTCTGGATCGGTTGCCATGGGTTTGGGCTGGCAGGCACTGATGGCTGCCCGGGCTGCAAAAGAAGGAGCCTCGTTGGCGGAGTGCAGGGAAGTAGCTGAAAAGGCGAAACCCATGACCGGTGTAGTGTTCGCGGTCGATACACTGGAGTACCTGCACCGCGGCGGCCGCATCGGTGGAGGAGCAAAATTCCTGGGTACAGCTTTAAATTTCAAACCCATCCTTGAGATCCGTGATGGGGGCATTGAATCTGTGGAACGGGTAAGAACCCGCAAGAAATCGCTAGCCCAGTTGATCAGATTGGTCGAGGAACGCGTTGATGGGCGCAAGCCGCTGCACCTGGCGACTCTGCACGCCAAAGCCGAAGAAGATGCCCGCTGGCTGCTGGATGTCGGCTGTGCTCATCTCAATCCGGATGAGAAAATTTACGCGGAAGTCAGTCCCGTGGTTGGCACTCATGCAGGACCGGGAGTCGTAGGATTGGCCTACTTAGCCGGTATGTAGAAACCTTCCAAAACACATGAATAGCCTCCCACGCGCAGTGGGAGGTTTTTTTTGACCCCAATCCGGATTCGTGGTAGGCTTAATTAATACTATTTTAGTCCAATTATTACGGAGAACCAGTCTATGCCAGCTTCCAAGTTAACCAGTTCCACTGAACTGAGAGTTTACGACAATATTCTGCAGGTGATCGGAAACACTCCACTGGTGCGTCTCAACCGGGTTGGGCGCAGCGTCTCCTGCCCAATCTATGCCAAAATTGAGTTCTTGAATCCGGGCGGCTCGGTCAAGGATCGCATCGGCACAGCCATGATTGCCGAAGCAGAAAACAGCGGGCGTTTGAAACCGGGTGGTACCGTAGTTGAATCAACCTCAGGCAATACTGGAGTTGGGTTGGCGATCACCTGTGCGATTAAAGGCTACAAAACGATTTTCGTGATGCCAGACAAGATGAGCCAGGAGAAAATCCAGCTGCTGCGCGCCTTCGGAGCAAAGGTTTTAATCACGCCAACTGCTGTTGCACCAGATGATCCACGTTCATACTACAGCGTCGCCAATCGGATCGTCGCCGAGACACCCAATGCCATCCTCGCTAACCAGTACCATAACCCGCAAAACCCGGGTAGTCATTACCTGACCACCGGTCCGGAAATTTGGGAGCAAACACAAGGAAAGGTGACCGATGTTGTCGTTGGTATGGGCACTGGAGGCACGATCAGCGGCGTTGGAAAGTACCTCAAGGAACAAAATCCCAATATTCGCATGGTTGGAGTCGATCCAACCGGCTCAATCCTATTGGAAACCTGGCAAGCAGGCCAGGTTCCTGATGATGTACAGGCAACCACCTACAAAGTAGAAGGGATCGGGGAGGATTTTCTACCCTCCTCACTGGATCTATCCGTTATTGACCAGGTCGTGCGGGTAACCGATAAAGAGTCTTTCCTGTGGACAAGACGCCTGGTCAGAGAAGAGGGTATTTTTTGCGGAGGCTCATCAGGATCGGCGGTAGCAGCTGCAGTGCGTTATGCCCAAGATCTTGATGCGGAGCGTTTGGTTGTAGTGCTGCTGCCTGATTCAGGCTCGCGCTATTTATCAAAAGTCTTTGACGACAAGTGGATGCGTGAAAACGGCTTTCTGGAGATCCATTGGGGCGAAGTCTCTCTCCAGGAGTTATTGGAAGCAAAAAGCGGTCCTGGATTG
>JALHTN010000326.1 GCA_022865865.1 Anaerolineales bacterium | reverse complement strand
GAGGCTAGCAATGGACATCATCCGGATCTTGGGGCAGCATTAACTCATTTGCTCTCATCAGGAGGGAAACGAGTCAGACCAGCAGTTGCACTTCTTACAGGCGCCATGTTGGGTGCCGATCAAGAAAAAATCATTTCACTGGCAGCCTCAATAGAGCTTCTGCATACCGCAACCCTGGTGCATGACGATTTGATTGATGGTGCCTTCTTGCGGCGCGGGATTCCAACCTTAAACGCTGAGTGGACACCTGGCGCCACAGTGCTGACCGGAGATTTTATTTTCGCTTGCGCAGCGAAATTGGCAGCTCAAATAGAATCTGTAGAATTAATGTACCAGTTTGCTGAAACTTTGGCTACGATCGTAAATGGTGAAATCACCCAAATGTTCTCTCGTAATGCAGGTTATAACTACGATGAATATTTGAACAGGATTTATGCAAAAACCGGTTCTTTGTTCGTTTTAGCCACAATTGCCCCTGCCATTCTCAGTCCGCTCCGTGAATCCACATATGAGGCTGCTAATGAATTTGGATATGGGATCGGTATGGCTTTTCAGATAATCGATGATGTGTTGGATTTCACGGGTAATCAATCCTCGGTTGGAAAACCGGTTGCGAATGATTTGCGCCAGGGTTTGATAACATTGCCCGCGATTTATTACGGCGAGATTAATCCAAATGACCCAAACTTGGAAGGCATCCTGAATGGAAAGAACATCGGGGAAGAGGGTCTGAATCAATTAGTGCAGGCGATTCAAACTAGCGGTGCTATCGAACGCTCAGTGAACCAAGCGAGAATATTCAGCGACCAGGCTCTAAACGCCTTGGAAACTTTACCTTTGACCCCTGAACATGAAGCACTGGAAAGCTTATCCAAGTATGTTGTCGACCGCCATCTATAATGACAAAAATCGGAAGGAGATGGTATGCCATTTCTGATCCCTTTTTTATATTGACTGTATCAATTACAGGTGATATATTTAGCCCAATATGCAGAAAATGAGTGTCTCGGAATTTAGCAAATACAATAAGGACACTAATCCTACAACCAATACGGGCGTGGGTAATTTCATGCATTGAATTATTCAAAGCATATCCCAAATTACCAGGAGTAATTCAGCGCCCCGAGATTTCCGGGGCGTTTTTATTTCATTTCAGACACGATTTAAAAGGAGTCAGGCAATGAAGAATTTTATTTCACATGAAACCCCGTCATATGCAGTTCCTGAGGAGACTCTGGTTCCGGTAAGTGAACATCTTCGAAAACTCACACCAATACCACCATCAAGAATGTTCTTAATCAATAAATCGCTGGTCGTATACAGAGAAAAGAATCCTGGCAGCCCAACTTATGATGCCTCCCAAGGAGATGGTGGTGCAAGCTTGTCTGGTACTCCGGTTGAAATCCTGGAACGCGCTGCTCAGATGCAGGTAGAGAATGGCACTGCTTACGACATGCCATTTGGTACGAAAGAATTCCGAAAATCTGTATTGGAAGATTATTGGAAACTGGATCCTGGCCTGGGTATTGGACCAGGCAATATCATTGGAACAGCAGGAGGGCGGGATGCGCTGGTGAAAGCATACCGCGCAATGCTCGCCATTGGTCATGGTCGCCAAGGAGATGTCCTGGTTGTGTCGAGAGTCCCCTGGATCTCCTATAACTGGGGACCTTATGGTGTTGGGGCAAATGTATTATGGTCACCAGGTCACCCGGATGAGGGTTGGGTCTATTCAGAAGACTCAATAAATGCTTGTGCAGAATATGTAGCGAAAACCGGGCGAAGAATCGCAGGTCTGGTGATAACATGCCCTGATAATCCAACGGGGTTAACCATCCCTGCTGAAAAGCAAGCGCGATTAGCGAAAGCAGCGTTAAAAGCCGGGGTTGCCTATGTGCTTTTTGATTGGATGTACCATTTTGTGACCGATGAAAGTCCGATGGATTTGAATTCATTCCTCGGGTACTTCGAACCTGAGGAGAGAAATAGACTCATGTTCCTGGATGGTCTCACAAAAAGTTTGGGCGCTTCAAATATTCGCAATTGTCACCTAATCGCATCTGAAGAGGTTACGAAGTATATCGTTGCCTATGCCTCCCATAGTGTTATGCCCTCGTATTTTTCACTGGCTGTGGGTATTGCGGCTTATCAAATGGGGTACGAAAAAGCTTCTCGACCAATAGTTGATCCAACCAATGCCAGTCGAAAAGTGCTTCAACAATTTCTCGAAGACAATGGAATAAAACATATCATTGGTAAAGGCTATTACGCTTTTATTAATGTAAGCGATTGGTTAAAAGCATCTGGTTGGAAAGATTCGGAACCACTGGGTCAATATTTGGCTGAAGACCACGGCGTGGCTATAGTCCCCGGAGCATTCTTCTCACCATTTGGTGGCGATTGGATTCGTTTTTCATATGCAACACCTCCTGAACGGACTCTCGGAGCTGCAGAACGATTGTTGGAAGGTCTCAACGAAATGGGTGATAGTTAATCTAAATAAAAAGGTGATATATGACCGATTATTCGGAATTTACTGAAAAATTCTTGCTCGCTCGAGAAGCATCCAGTGGAGCAAAACCTGAGGGTGGATTATCTGGTTTAGAAATTGAATGGAATTTGCTGGACTCCCAATTCCACCCTCTATTAACAGTTGGGTCTGGACCCTACCAACGGTCTTTTGTGGATTACCTGCGTACTGATTTTATTTCTCCTCGATTCGAGGAATACAGCCAGATGGAAGTATTTCATTGGATGATCGAATGGGCGACGCGACCCTATTACCACCCTCAATCAGCGGTATATGAAGCAAGACTGATGGAGGCAATATTAATTAACGCTTTGTTCCGTGCCAGTCAGAAATTCGATGAAAGGCTCTACATGTGGCATGGAAATTTACCATTCAAAACCCATGTAGATCATGATTCGATTCCTGGTTCCTGGCACCTGGCAAAACGTCGATATTTGGAGCGATGTATTTCTCTTTATGGAGATTCTCTGGCAACAACAGGCACACATACCAACCTTTCATTACCAGATGCCCTTTTTGAGTGGGATTATTTGCAGCTTCCAAAATCTGATCGCACTGGTGGGGAGAGACCACCAGTACATCTTGATGAATATAAGAGCGAATTCTACATCTCTGCCACCAGATCAATGCGTGCCTTTGCCTGCCTGTTCATCGCAACCAGCGCAGCGACTCCATTTCTAGCTGGTTCTAAAAACAATCAGCCAGTTGTATATCTTTCTAAATACGATTCTTTACGAAATCTTACCTTTCCAAATTCACTTGAATTGGATAAACCTGATTTGTATCAATCACTTGATTCATATTTAAATATTTCCTATGACTTGGTCCGGAGGGGAATCCGATTTGGGAACAATAATTGGACACCAACACGTGCCAGGTCTTTCGCTGAGCCAGTTGAACGGTTAATCGACTTAACCAGTGACCAGCTGCAGGATTTGTATGGCAAAGGTTTGTTCGTGTTAGGTAAAGATCAACCATTGGAGGATATGGTCAATGAGATAGAAATGCAAAATTTGTTGGCCCGGATCAACCTTCCCATGGAGCGGTTGGAGGTTCGCACAGATGATGGAGGTAATGACTTAGAGACAGATATAGCAAATATAACTTTAAAATACCTATTGTTATTAAAATTCTATGCTGATCATGAGTTTACCAAACACTTTCAATATGATTCTCAAGATGTAGAACGAGCAAGGAAAAACGAAGAACTAGCTTCAAAATTTGGACTGCGTGCTCAAATTCAAAATCCGTTCAGCAAAGGACCAGAATCCATGCGAGATTTCCTTTCATGGACCTTAGCCCAGGTAGAACCACTTGCAGAGGCTCTAGGATATGCTGATGACCTGGAACCACTCCGGGACATGTCTTCTGGAGGTCCAAACCAGGCCGAGAAATTGCGAGCTTTCGTCTGTGAGGAAATCGGTAATAATTCTCTTGAGAATTGCGAACAAATACCAGTCCCAGTGGATATCCTAAAAGAATTGGCTGAAGAACGGGAAGACCAGGTAAAACAAAATGTGGAGATGATCGCTGAGATTTTTCCATCGCTGGGAGAAGACAGCCAAAAATTGGCTGAGATGCTCCAATACTCTCGTGAAGACGTTCACCTTGATCCCCTAGCTCCAATTCGTTTCCGACCTCGCCCTGAAGCAATGATTGAGGTGTCTTACCCGGACAAAACCAGCGAGATCATCAGTCTTGCCAAGCAATTAATAGAAATCCCATCCGTAACTGTTGGGGGTGAGATACGGTTTGAGGAAGTATTTCGAGCCGGGATATTTATTTTTGATTACTTGAGAAACCATGGTCTCGAGGTTCGTTATTTCAATCAAAGTGAGTACCCTGCAATTTTGGCTAGCTTCGATTCACAAGGCTCAGCTCCGGTAATGTTATCTGCACATTTTGATGTCGTAGCTCCGGAACCAGATGAAACCCAATTTATACCATTCCAGGAGGGTGATTATCTTTGGGGTAGAGGTTCTGCCGACATGAAGACCGTCTTAGCTACATATCTTGTTTGGATGAAAGACCAAGTAAACAGGGGAGCACCCTATCCTGGAATTAATCTGCTCATGGTTGGCAATGAAGAGATAGGTGAACATGATCCAATGGGCTCACCGCATGTATTAAGGCTATTAAAACATGAAGGATACGAACCAGAATTGTTCATCGCTGGTGAACGAACTGGTGAGCGTGGTGATGAATTGTGGGGGCAGATTTGTATTGAAAACCGGGGAGTGATGCGCTTCGAGGTTATCGCCAGAGGAGAAAAAGGGCACAGTGGATTGGCAGCCCAAAGCAAAGATATTTCAACAAGGTTGTTAAAAGCCAGAAGCGATATCGCGGAGCTTTTGGAATCTCATTTAACATTGTCATCAAGCGATTCCTGGCGCTCGCAGGTTACATTTCCCTTCATCCAAATTGGTAAACCAGGTATTTATAATATCCGCCCTGATTTAGGTAGATTGGGTGTTG
>JALHTN010000325.1 GCA_022865865.1 Anaerolineales bacterium | reverse complement strand
GCAGTATTTCTCCAACATGCTGGCTCGCATGGAGTTAGGTTGGGAGAAAATCCCGGCTGCTCCATTTTATCCTCCCGGTGAACAGCACCCCTTTGCAAGCGATTTGAATCTAAGCGGATCCCATTCGCTGCACCAGCTGCTGAACACTGCCATCTCGCAGGGAGGCAGCCACCGGCTGCAAGAGTGGTTAATGAAACCAGAGCCAAATTTTGACGAGGTGAATACCAGACAGGCTTCAGTAAAGGAGATGCGTTCTCTTTCTGGATTTCGCAGCCGCCTGGTTTTGAGCAGCAGCCTGGTTTCATCCGGAGGTGAAGAAGCCTGGGATGGTGAGGAATTGATCCACTGGTTGGAGCAGAGGGCAGCACCAAAATCGCTCCAGCCTCTTCTGATCGTCTTGAGCCTCCTTGCAGCAGCTAATATCATCCTTTTTGTACTCTTCACTTTCAATTTGCTTCCAGCAGTCTGGATGATCTCATTGGCAATTTACGCTGCGGTATACCTGTTCACTTATCGCAGCATGGAAGAGGTGTTTGGTCAGGCTCACCACCTTTCAACCACCCTGGATAAATTCCGCGCCGTACTGGTGTTCCTTGAGCGGTATCCATATCGCCCGAGCGGTCATCTTTCCCGGTTGTGCGCACCATTTTGGCAGGCAGATCAGCGCCCTTCCAGCTATTTGCGCCGGATTGCGGTGATCGCTTCCGCCTCGAGCATCAGCGCCAATCCTGTCGTATGGCTGCTGATCAATGTGTTTGTTCCTTGGGATGTCTTCTTCGCATACCAGCTGCAGCGCTATAAGGCGAAGATGCAGAATGTTTTACCAACCTGGTTGGAAGCTTGGTACGAACTGGAGGCATTAAACTCGCTGGCCAACTTTTCATACCTAAATCCTGGTTATACGTTTCCCCAGATATTTAACCACCACAGCGGCAAATGTTTTGAGAGCCTGTCTATTGGTCATCCATTAATTCCCGATAGAGATAAAATCTGCAACGATTTCTCACTAAATCAGCTGGGTGAGGTGGTGCTCATAACCGGCTCGAATATGTCGGGGAAGTCTACCTTTTTGCGCACGATCGGGATAAACCTGAGCCTGGCGTATGCTGGCGCCCCCGTAAATGCGGATAAACTAACGACCAGAATCTTCAGGTTGTTCTCCGTGATCCAGGTGACCGATTCGCTGGCAGATGGCATCAGCTATTTCTACGCAGAAGTCCGCCGCTTGAAAGCGCTGATCGATGCCTTGGAGATAGAACATGATGTGCCCCTATTTTTCCTGATCGACGAAATTTTCCGCGGAACAAACAATCGAGAACGGCAGATCGGGAGCCGCTCTTATGTGAAAATGCTGGTTGGTGGTCATGGGACGGGATTGATCTCAACCCATGACCTCGAGCTGGTAAATATCGCCGATCAGGTAGCCAATGTGATCAATTATCATTTCCAGGAGCAGGTTGCCAAGGGGCGGATGATTTTTGATTATTGCTTGCGCACGGGTCCAAGTAAGACCACGAATGCACTGCAGATCATGCAGATGGAGGGCTTGCCGGTTGAAGAGCAAGAGGTTGCTAAAGGGGGATAAAAAGCAGCTCTGAGAGCTGTTGACTGATCATCTAGGCGGGAATTGGCTTCGAGTATAATCACTTGTATATCGCAAGACTAACACGATTATTCCCCGTAAAGGATCTT
>JALHTN010000324.1 GCA_022865865.1 Anaerolineales bacterium | reverse complement strand
TAATTCATCATTAAAAGATAATTGTTGGAGCAATACTCGTGAGCGATGGCGTTCAATAGCATAGAGTAAGGTGCGTCTGAGTAGTTTTCCATCGACTTCACCTTTGACCAAATAATCCTGCGCACCCTCTCTTAAGACCTCAAATGCATGGTTTTTATTCTCCAATGCTGAGGTCACGACGATGGGGACTTCAGGGATCCGAACACAGATCTGGGAGAAAGTCGCAATGCCGACACTATCGGGCAGAGCGAGATCCAATAGAATCACATCGAACGGCTTTTTCTCCAGCAAGGCGAGGGCGTTCGATAGGGATGCCACTCGATCAGCTTCAAATTGATCGGTGTTTACACCAGTCGATACGACCTGAAACCAGGGAGCGTATTCGGGTTGGTTCTCTTCGATTACCAAGACCTTGATGGGTTTCTTTGCTAGCGAGTCAGACACATTCTGCTCCTGAAGAATTGCTGGAAAAAAAATTAAACTCGCAGATAATTTTCTTGGTCACAAGTTTAGACTTGTGTACCCTAATTGTCAACCACAGGTTCATATTATACCCATGGAACTATCCCACAAGTATTATAAATCATGATTACAGGCGAACCAATAGAAGGATTATCTGGCGATTTTGCGTCACTCGTTGTATACTGATGACAACAACATTGAAGAGAGGTCCGCAATTATGAAAGTCTCCGTTCTGCAAGAAAACCTTGCCCAAGGGCTGAATATTGTTTCGAGAGCTGTATCCCCAAGGAGCACGCTGCCTGTGTTATCAAATGTATTAGTCGCCACAGACGAAGGACGGCTCCGTCTCTCGGCCACCAATCTTGAGCTAGGTATCACTTGCTGGATCGGGGTCAAGATCGAGGAGGAAGGCTCCACGACTGTGCCGGCCCGTACTTTCACAGAATTAATTGGAACGCTATCCGACCAGCAAGTTGAGATGTCATTAAGCGTTCGCACACAAACCTTAAACATCCAGGCTGGTACGTCAAACACTGATCTGAAATGTATTGACTCACAGGAGTTTCCTCCAATGCCCTCCCCCGAATCGGGAGATGGTATTAAAATAAAAGTGACCGACTTGAAAAAGATGATCCAGCAAGTGGCTTTCGCAGCTTCGTCGGACGAGGCTCGCCCGATCTTGACTGGAGTGCTCCTGACCATTGATGGTGGTCACCTCACGATGGCTGCTGCCGATGGTTTCCGTCTCTCTGTTCGCAAAGCCGAGCTTGCCTCCCCTATTGCACGTCCAGTAGTTGCGGTCGTTCCCGCCCGCGCCCTAAGTGAGCTAGCACGCATCGCCAGTGATGGAGAACAAGATGTAGAAATGATCCTGCCGTCCGGCCGGGGGCAGGTTGTCTTCCAGATGAAAGATGTTCAACTGGTTTCACAACTGATTGAAGGCACCTTTCCTGATTATCAGCAAATCATCCCACAGGCCAAGGAAACCCGCAGTGTGCTCTCTTCATCATCCTTCCTCAAGGCATGCAAACAAGCCGAGATCTTCGCCCGCGAAGGTTCTCATATTGCCCGTATCAACATCACTCCTGGTGGAGAATTAAAACCAGGATCAATTGTGATATCCGGACAATCAGAAGAAACTGGCTCCAACCAGACTGAAATCGATGCTTCTATCGATGGGGCCCCGCTTTTGATCGCCTTCAACGTTCGTTTTCTGCGAGAAGTTCTTGAAGTGATCAATACACCGGAAGTCGCTTTAGAGACCACCATCGATACTGCTCCGGGAGTTATCCGCCCGGTCGGAGATGAAAAATTTCTGCATGTGATCATGCCGATGCATCTTGGCAGCTAAGCAAGTCCTTTATTTCATCTCATTTCAGCAAAGTTGGCACGTTAGCAAATTTGACGTGCCTTTTTGCTACGAAAAACGATTGTTATAGACAATGACCTTTCCGGACACGTCAACCGATCGGGTACTAAGGATTTACAGCGCCTTAGCTCAGTATCCCATATTGAGAGTCAGGATGCGGGCGCGCATGCGGCGAGAGTTATTTGAACGCGGGGTGATCAGTCCCCAGCGATTCGAAACTGAGGTACGGGATAGGGCGATTGAATCACAAGCCAGAGAAGGATTACACAATCCATTTGAGGATGAACCTACAGAAGTTTGGGAGGTTCGCCAGGAGCGCACCCGCAGCCACCTGACCGATTTCTATTTTGCTTACAATCTGCCCTATGAGTTATTCGAAGGGATCATACGTGATGTTCTAATGGAACGTGGAGCCCAAGCTGATGACCTGCTGGTCTCATTTAATCCCGAACTGGCTCCTCAAAATTTGCTTTTTGAACATGCTAAAGCTATTGAAAACCTGCCCTTAGAAAAACAGGAAAGGGGTGATGCACGGTTAAGAGAGATCAAGGTTGTATTGATGCGCAGGATGATCAGCGACCAATTAGCATATATTAACATCGCCAAAGATTGGTTCACAGTATCTGACTTGGCGGAGATCAACCAGCGCAAAATCGGCCAGGGGAAGATTGGGGGAAAAGCTGCGGGTATGCTGTTAGCTCTGCGCATTCTCAGTGAAGTTGCTGACGAGGAAATACTCTCCCATATCAGCATCCCAGATTCTTATTTTGTGGGAGCTGATGTGATGTACACCTACATGTCAGTGAATAACCTGATGCATTGGAACGACCAGAAATACCGTTCCGAGGAACAAATTCGCGCTGAGTATCCACAAATTGAAGAAGAATACCTGCAGGGAGAATTTCCGAGCGACATATTAGATGAACTAGATCAACTGCTGCAATCCCTCGATAAAGTGCCTCTGATCATCCGTTCATCAAGCCTGCTCGAGGACAACTTTGGTACATCTTTTGCTGGCAAGTATGATAGCGTCTTCTGCCCCAACCAAGGCAAACCAGAACAGAATCTAAATAAATTAACCCAGGCTATTGCCCAAGTATACGCCAGCACTTTGAATCCAGATGCCCTGCTCTATCGGCGCAGCAAAGGTTTACAAGACTACGATGAGCGGATGGCGATCCTGATTCAGGTCGTAAAGGGCGAATACATCGGGCAGTATTATCTCCCTCACGCTGCTGGGGTAGCCTTCAGTCGTAATTCCTTCCGCTGGTCTCCGGAGATCCGCAGCGAGGATGGCTTTGTGAGATTGGTGTGGGGATTAGGCACGCGTGCTGTTGATCGAGTTGGAGATGATTACCCCAGATTGGTTGCCCTAAGCCACCCTCTTCTTCATCCAGAGGATTCCTCCAAAGCGATCCGGCGATATTCACAGCAATTTGTGGATGTAATCGATCTAGAACAAAATTCTTTCCAGACTTTACCCATCGCCAAGGTCCTGGATCCCCATTATCCAGTTCTCCGCTATATCGCAGAGATTGACCAAGGTGGCTATCTGGCCCCTATCCGGAGTTTGATCAGGGAAGATGATCTTGAGAAGATTGTGCTGACTTTCGACCAACTGCTGAACCGGACCCAGCTAGCAGATCACCTGAGAGAAGTGCTTCAAATCCTGGAAACCCATTATAAAGCCCCAGTCGATACTGAATTTACTGTGCGCATTAAAGATCCTTCGGCAATCCAACCAGAGGCTGAGATATGTATATTGCAGTGCCGTCCTCAATCTCATTTTAAAGATAGTCAAGCCCAATTACCAAAAAATCTACCAGAAGAAGACATCATCTTTTCTACCTCGCGCATGGTCCCAAGAGGCAGAGTTGATTGGATCAACTACGTAATCATCGTGCGCGCAGAGGATTACCTAGCTCTGCCCTCGAAATCCGCTCGCGCCGAAGTGGGACGTGCCATTAGCAAGCTCAACGCTGCATTAGCTGACCAGGTCTTTATCTGCATAGGACCGGGTCGCTGGGGTACCCGCAATCTTGATCTCGGGGTATATATCGGGTATTCAGACATCTATAACACCAGCGCTTTGATCGAGGTATCCGGTGAGGAGATAGGCTTGACACCAGAGCCATCATTTGGCACTCATTTCTTCCAAGATCTTGTTGAAGCGAACATCTATCCGCTGGCTATCAATTTGGATGACGATGGCGTGATCTTCAATCGCAATTTCTTTTACGACACACCAAACCATTTGGTTGATTTCATCCCGGTAAATGAACAGCTTTCAAACTGTTTGAGATTGATCAAGGTCAGCTCATACCGACCAGGGCACTGCTTGAGCCTGGTGATGGATGACGAACTTGGACGGGCAGCAGCCTATTTGGTACCCCAAGCGGAGGAGCAATGAAAAAGTTCGTCGCGGTAGCTGGCAATATAGGTGTGGGAAAGTCCACCCTAGTAGCACTGCTGTGTAATAATCTCGGCTGGCAGCCATTTTACGAGCCGGTTGCCGACAACCCATACCTGGCCGATTTTTACGCAGATATGCAAACCTGGGCTTTCCATTCCCAAATATTTTTTCTCACCCATCGACTACGTATGCATCGGCAATTGTTGGACCACCCCACTTCTGTTCTCCAGGACCGGACGGTATATGAGGACGCAGAAGTGTTTGCCAACAATCTTTACCGACAAGAAATGATCCACCCGCGTGATTTCAGAACCTACCAGGAGTTATACGAGGTTTTGACTGAATTCTTACCACCACCAGATCTAGTGGTTTATCTGCGTGCTTCGGTACCCACCCTTTTCGCGCGCATTTCAAGCCGTGGGAGAGATTTTGAACGCCAGATTACACCAGAGTATCTTGAGCAGCTCAATGAACTGTATGAAGACTGGATTGCTGGTTTCAGCTTATGCCCGGTGCTGACAGTCCCATCAGATGATCTCGACTACGTGGCCAATACCAGCCATTTGGAACTGATCGCCTCCAAAGTTCAAGAGAAATTAACTGGCAAAGAGGAGGTTGTTTTCGACCTCAAAGAGATGGCTTGAGAGGGGTAGTTTTTTTGAGAAATTGTTTACACCGAGCAATTGGTGGGGGAAATTTTACAGAGCGAAGTTCAAGATTCTTATAAACCATTTATATTCGTCAAACTTCATTCTTACACTGTGCAATTATGATTCATAGTGATAAGAATTAAGTAATAATGCCGTGAATAAACTACATATAATAATCTGGAGGTAAATGAAATGCATATGCATTGGGATCCATACCGAGAAATGATGATTATGAGAAATTCAGTGGACCGCATGGTCAATCGAGAATTATCTCAGGAGCCAAATACCTGGAAATCATTCAACTGGAGTGTGGCACTGGATATCGTTGAAAGTGAAGATGAATATCTGGTCAAAGCTTCACTGCCGGGCATCAATCCCGAAGACCTGGAGATCACCTTCGACAGCAACAGGTTAACCATCAAAGGTGAAGTTAAAGAAGAAGAGGAAATCGATGAAGCCCAATATCATCTTCGAGAACGCCGCTACGGTTCCTTCACCCGCAGTATCAAGCTGCCAACGGGTATTGAAAGCGACAAAATTGAAGCCAATTACGATAAAGGTGTGCTGAAATTACACCTGCCAAAGGTTGAAGAAGTCAAACCGAAGAAGATCACTATCAAGACATCCTCACCCAAAGTGATCGAGGCTAACGCGACTGAAGTTGTCAGCGAGAATTAGTACCCCCACTAAAGGTAACTATTTGACTTTATCCCGGCGATAAGTCACCAAAACCCCCTTCCGAAATGATTATTGGATGGGGGTTTACCCTTTCTGGGTTGTTGTAAACCAGGAAGAGAAGATGAAATACATGTGACCAATAAAATTATTGAGGAATATATCACCAGACCAGGTGGTATGCTCGAAACTGTTGGGATCTAATTTTCATACTGACCTCGAGCAAATAATTTTTAGCACTCCAATTTTGGATGAAAACATTCCGGTTATCAAATCCGTCGCAAAAATCTATGATTAACTATTGATAATTAAAGAAGAATTAACCCCTGGCGCACTCCCAAACGTACCGCTTCAGTGCGGTTGGCAGCTCCCAGCTTGGTGTAGATGGAAGAGACGTGGAATTTCACAGTGTGCTCGCTGATCGCCAGATCTAAAGCAATTTGCTTATTTGCCTTGCCTTGAGCCAGCTGCTGCAGTACTTCCATCTCCCGGTCAGTTAGCGGATCGATAAGTGGATCTTCCTGGCCTGTCATTTCTTCATCCGGTAGGAAGGAGATCATTTCAGGCATACCGATCGATAATCCGGCAGCAATCGCTCTTACCGCAGCTTCAAACTGTTCGATGGTAGCCTCCAAAGGCAAGATCCCCCATGCACCGCTGGTGATATCGGGAATGAACCAGCTGCGCCCCTGTTCCTCGGCCACTAAGATCAGCACCCCTAATAAGGGTGAATCTTTAATGCTATCCTCGAGATCAGGGCTTGACTCTGCCCCTAGGGTGAGGATCAGAATATCGGTGATAGAACGATATAGCTCGAATTCTACGAGCGAGCCAACGGTATAGACCTGATCAATTATTTCTAAGCTTGCCAGCATACTGTTCAGGCCGGCTTGCAGAGCTGGGGCAGGAGCGACCACACAAACCGCAAGCCCCTCTGATTTAGGTGCATCCCAGTATCCCTGCAAGCCATCCATCACCATCAAATTACTACCGTTGGGTTATCCCGGCCTAGAGTCTGATCTACAAATTCATTTATCACATGGCTGGGTATGGCAACACCCAGATCGCCACCCATAATCATTGTGTTGATACCGATCACCCCGCCATTGGTATCCAGCAAAGGTCCACCGGAATTTCCAGGAGCCAATTCTGCATCCGTACGGATAACGTTGACTGTCCCTCGCCGCCAGCGCAAAGGAGCCTTTCCCAGGCTGGTGATGATGCCTGCTGATACAGAACCGATTTGTCCCCATGGATGGCCGACCGCCATGGCGAACTGCCCAACCCTCAGTTGGCGAGAATCCGCAACCGGGGCTGGCAGGAGTGCTTCAGGGACATCGATTTTCAGCAAAGCTAGGTCGTACTGCCTGGCTATGGCAACCACATCAGCAGTGTATTCACGTCCATCCAGAGTAGAGACGCGTGGAGAACCGCTCCGGATGACATGGTAATTGGTTACTATGCTGCCATCCTGACGCCAGATCAAACCCGCACCTGCTCCACTTCTTCCATTGTGAACCACAACCAAGCTTAGATAAGCTCGCTGGCAGAGGGAGGTTAATGTTTCCGTCAGGAGGAGCGGTAAGTCACTCTGGTTCGAGAGAATATCCATTTTCCACTTGCGCTCAATTTCTTTCACCAATTGTAACCGTTACCTCCTGCTTCTGACCGGCTCGCAGAATCTCGAGCATAACCGGCTGACCAACGACTTGTCCTGCTAAACGGGTGAAAAGATCATCCGGTTCCGTAACTGGCGTGCCGGCGAACCCGGTCAGAATATCACCAACCATCAAACCAGATTCAGCAGCTGGACTATTTGGCTCAACCCCCACCAGCAACAAACCAGTTGCTTGCTGGCGTCCAAGTCCATCTTGTTGAGGCAAGGGGATCTCTACAGGTTGGCTGCGCACCCCCAGGTATCCCCGGCGAACGGAGCCATGTTTGACCAGCGATTCTGCAATTTGCCAAACCAATTTCACTGGAATAGCTAATGAAGCACCCCGGGATAACCCAGAAGTATTCAGCCCGAGCACCTGCCCGGCAGCATCCACCAGCGGCCCTCCTGAGAAACCAGGATAAGGGATCGCATCAGTGCGGATATGACCTTCCAGTACACCGCCGCGCCGGGTATGCACCGGTCCATTGACCGCGCTCACCACACCCAGGCTGGCCTGGATACCATCTTCAGTCGGTCGCCC
>JALHTN010000035.1 GCA_022865865.1 Anaerolineales bacterium | reverse complement strand
GAGATCCCAGAAAGGACCCGCCGACCATTAGAACATTTGGGGAAAAAGGTCGCCATCTGCCAGGGGATCGGCATGGCCCGCAAGTATGGCTGGGCAATCGCAATGGGTAAAGAGGATATGCAGTGTTCGTTAGGTGCAGCTCCTTTCGGATTCTTTAAAGATATCGATTTCTACAATGAGGGAAACCTCTCCGCGGGGATGTTCACACCTTCCACCGAAGTGGGTAAAACCCAGGAAGATTTGGTCGATCGCTTCGAGCACGGAGAATACAGCCATATCCTGGTTGCCCCGCTGCAGTTCACCACCTTCGAGCCAGATATCTATATGGTTTATGGCAATCCTGCCCAGATCATGCGCCTCATTCAAGGCTCGCTCTACAACGAGGGAGGTGCAGTTCATTCCTCAGCCATGGGCCGATTAGGCTGTGCGGCGATCATAACCGTGATCAAAGAAGATAAATGCCGCTACATTGTTCCCGGGAATGGTGACCGGATTTTTGGCATGACCCAGGATTATGAAATGGCTTTCTTCATTCCCCCATCGAAAGTTGATAACCTGCTGGATGGCCTGGTCAAGACTCACAAGGCTGGAGTACGCTATCCTATCACCAGTTTCTTCGACTTCGAAGGCACTTTCCCACCCTCCTATCGCGAACAAATGAAGATATGGGAAGAAGGAGGAGAATTATGAGCCCAGAATTTTCTGGAAAGCAGAGGGTTTCCGCTGCATTCAAGAAAACCTTCACCGATAAGGACCCCGAGCTCGATCGGGTTCCAGCTTACATCTTCACCGGGTCTTGCAATGCGAAGCTAATTGGGGCTTCGGTTAGAGAGCTTCTCACGGATCACAAGGTATTCACCAAAGCTCAAATCGCCGCCTACGAGCGCTACCAGCCAGATATCATGATCATGATGTGGGATTTGAGCATGGATATCGAAGCCATGGGCAATGAGCTGCGCTATCCTGAAGACAGCATGAGCGTAGTCGTTAAGGAATTTCTGGCTGATAAGAGCAACTTTAGCAAACTTCAGGTCCCCGATCCGCAAAAAGATGGGCGCATACCCGGTTATCTGGAGGCTTGTGTTGAGACCAAGAATGTGGTCAAGGATGCCCCTGTTTCAGGTGTAATCGCGGGGCCATGGACGATTGCAATGGGTTTGCGGGGTGCTAACAACCTGATCGTTGACACCAAAATGGATCCTGAATTTGTCCACGAGTTGATGAAAGTCAGCACAGAGGCAACTAAGAGATTCACTGAAGCGCTCAATGAGATCGGAATAGGCGTCGGCTACTCAGAAGCCCCTGCATCCTGTAATCTCATCTCACCATCCATGTACAGGGATTTTGTCTTTCCTTACCACAAGGAGCTGGTTTCCTATTTCAAGGAACAGAAGGTCGGCGTCGGGATTCATATCTGTGGAAATGCAAATCCGATCCTCGACGATATGGTCGCGACCGGTGCCAGCAATATCAGCGTTGACTCGGGAACAGATCTCAGAAAAGCAGCCGAGGCAGCCCGCGGCAAGGCCGTCTTGATCGGTAACGTTCCCACCGAATGCTTCCTGGCTGAAAGCAAGGATGTCATGAGAGACGCTGTCCAAAAATGCCTGGACCAGGTCGTGGAAGACAGCGGCTATATTCTCGCTCCAGGCTGTGAAGTTCCTACCATTGCCCCACCTGAGAAAATCGACTGGTTCATGGACCTGGCCAGCGAGATTGGGGCCTCTAAATAGCTCAAGATTATTGTTCTTTTAGGTCTTGCCGCTCAATTGGGTTGGCAAGACCTAATCAGCTTGATATATTGCAGCCGAGGTGAAAGCAGATGAGACTTGAAGGTAAAGTTGCCTTGATTACCGGTGGTGCCGCAGGAATTGGAAAATTCACCGCCAGTCGATTTATCCAGGAGGGGGCGAAGGTCGCCATTTGTGATGTAAACGAGCAGGATGGGTTGAATACTGCTGCTGAACTTGGTGATAACTGCATTTTTTCTGTGGTTGATGTCTCTGACCGTCAAAGCGTCCAGCACTGGGTTGAGCAAGTAATTGCCGATTTCGGGCGCGTTGATATCCTGGTCAATAACGCTGGAATCCTGCGTGATGCCACGCTGGTCAAGGTCAAGGATGGTGAACTTATCAAGCAGATGACCGAAGAAGCCTTCGACAGGGTTGTTTCGGTAAATCTAAAAGGTG
>JALHTN010000034.1 GCA_022865865.1 Anaerolineales bacterium | reverse complement strand
GCGGTGATCATCGGGGTAGCTCTGGCTGCCTGTAATCTGGCAGCTTCAACCGAAGCTCCCCCGATTGACCAATCAGCAGCTCAAACTGCTGCGGCTGAGACCATCATCGCTCAATTAACCGAGGTTGCTGAGACATTAATTCCCTCCACAACCCCAGGAAGCCTTCCAGAAGCAACTCAGACAGCTGTTATCTCAGCCGCTACCGGGACGGCGGCACCGACCTCACCTCCTCCCGAAACAGCAACCGAACAAGCCGCAGCCCCAACGATGACCGCCACATCGCCGCCACCCCCCACCCCAACCCTGGATGCGAATGATCCAAAAGCAGGTCTTGGGGATCCGACTTTTTATGATGCTTTCAACAATGGGGAAAGCTGGCCGCTCTACACAGACGAGCATGTCTCTTTCAATGTGAATAATTCCAATCTGGTCATGACAGCAGTAAACCCCAATAAATACAATGGCTGGATGCTCACCTGGCCGGTGATCAGTAATTTTTACCTGGAGATGACCACGAAAACCAAACAGTGCTCTGGAAAAGATAATTATGGCAATATGGTCCGGGCAGTGAAAACCGAAAATGGATATATTGGTTACCTGTACAACATCTCCTGTGATGGACATTTCTCCCTCCGCCGCTGGGATGGGAACAAATACGTGGAATTGGTTGAATGGACATCCAGTGAACAAATCAATGCTGGATCGGACCAGACTAACCGCATTGGATTGATGGCTAATGGCAATAAGTTTTCCATGTATGCCAATGGGAAACTGATTGGAGAATTTCAAGACGATACTCATCGGGAGGGCCGCTTTGGAGTAGTTGTTGGATCCGCGGCTACGGCAAACGTAAAATTCCTGGTGGATGAAATTGCGTATTGGGATATCCCCTAAAAGATGATTTTGGAATATTACACATCCGATCACAGAAACCAAAAACCTGGAAGAATTCGAATTCTTCCAGGTTTTCTTTTTTCGCTGCCCATCGGATCCGTTCCAAGCCCCGTTAAATATTAAGCATATCTCGACCTGAAGTATTTTCCTGCTACCCTTCTCACGAAATGGATCAGGCATTATAGTTTAGTGGGTGAATATAATGATTGTTATTTGAGGAGCACAATATGAACTATCGTCGATTTGGACGCACGGGCTGGCAGGTCAGCGAGATCGGTTACGGCATGTGGGGTATGGCAGGTTGGATGGGTTCGGATGACGCTCAATCCTTGCATTCGTTACAAACAGCAATCGATTTAGGCTGCAATTTTTTTGATACCGCCTGGGCTTATGGTGACGGGCACAGTGAGAGATTACTCAACCAGATCGTCCATCA
The DNA here is from genome assembly GCA_022865865.1 of Anaerolineales bacterium. The sequence continues at coordinate 1,199 of JALHTN010000034.1, read as the reverse complement.
AAACCCTGAGAAACGGCTCTATACCGCCACCAAGATACCCCCCAAGAATCGAATTTGGCCCAGCCGCAGAGAATTCTCCTTGGACGATTGCTATCCACCTGATTACATAGAAGATTATATCCACCGCAGTTTAAAGAACATTGCAGTTGATACCATCGATTTAATCCAATTCCATACCTGGGAGGACAGCTGGGTGAGTGATGACCGCTGGTCTAACAAAATGGAGCAATTGCGGCAGTCAGGAAAAATCTCGGCAGTCGGGATCAGCATCAACCGCTGGGAGCCATGGAATGGTGTCCAGACCGTCAAAAGCGGCCTGATCGATGCGGTGCAGGTAATCTACAACATCTTCGATCAAAATCCGGAAGATGAGCTTTTCCCCGCTTGTCAGGAAAAGGATGTCGCTGTAATTGCCCGGGTGCCCTTCGATGAGGGCACACTGACAGGTTCACTGACCCTGGATAGCAAATGGCCGCAGGGAGATTGGCGGAACTCATATTTCGTCCCTGAAAATCTCAAGTCAAGTATTGAACATGCTGAACAGCTGAAACCGGTCGTTCCGGAAAATATGAGCCTGCCAGAAATGGCTTTACGTTTTATTCTCAATAATCCCGCTGTCAGTACCATCATCCCCGGTATGCGGAAGTTGGAGCACGTGGAAAGCAATATTGCAGCCAGCGATAGCGGACCTGTGGCAGAGGAATTGCATGCCGTTCTCAGAGGTCACCGCTGGGATCGCACTCCAACCGAGTGGTCACAATAAGCCTTGAAAACCAAAAAAAACTGGTCTGCAGCTAGGTAATCCAGGTCTTCAGGGCTGTCCTCGTGCAGCCAACACCATGATGTGGTCGACTGCCGACCGTGAGAATCCCATTTGCCGCAGCCAGGAATGCCAGGTTCCTGGGGGGATTCGCCTATCTGGATAACGGCTCTCCACCTGGAAATTTCGCCGGTAAATTGGATTCTCTGGGAACAGGTCAATTACCTTCCGGCTTGTATTGTGCACGTCAGGTCCAGTGAACTTCGCCAAACGATCCCGGATCTTAGCTAACACGTGATCATCGCTGGCTTGCTGCTCCGGGGAAATTAGGGAGTAGGACCTCCTGGCGAGGGTAAAATCATAGTCCACTGTCCAGCCCACTAGATAGGCGATCACTTCCATATAGTTTGTCGAATCTCCAATCCAACGGCGACCCAGG
>JALHTN010000323.1 GCA_022865865.1 Anaerolineales bacterium | reverse complement strand
CGCGATTGCGATCGACCAGGAGAATTTTCTCAAATTTGCTGACCTGCGCCGGAATGTGGAAGCTGCCTATTGGTACCAGGCAGTTCGCTTGTTAACCGAAGAAGACCATCATGTTCTGCAGCAATTAATCGAGCATGCATGGGAAAAATTACGCGGCACACCGATCCAAATCCCACAACTCGAACATCGCCAATTACATCTATCGATCTACAAACGATTGGATAACCCTTTCGTCTCTGGCATTCTTGAAGCTTATTGGGAGGCATACGAAGCGGTAGGTCTGAATCTGTATGCGGGATACGCCTATCTTGATGAAGTATGGAGCTATCACCAGCGCATGGTTGATGCTATCTGCAGCGGGGATCTCGAAGCAGGTCATCAAGCCCTGCTTGAACACACTGATCTGATCCGGCACCGGGTGATTGAAAGTGAAGATGGAAAAATTAAGGTTGCCCAATCATATTAAATAAACACTTAAAGAGTTTTTGGAATTGAAAGGAGCATCGAATTATATGTCTGCCGTCCAAACGAATGTGACCTTAGATTCGTCAGTTGATTCCAGGGTTATCGTGAATGATTTCTCTATCACCGTTGGTACTTCTAACGGTTCTGGCAGTCAGACATCCAATCTGACTTTGCTGCGCTCCCTTTTCAAAATGGGAATACCAGTCTCAGGAAAAAACCTGTTCCCTTCGAACATCCAAGGTTTGCCAACCTGGTATACGATCCGGGTCAGTAAGGATGGTTACCTCGCTCGTCGGGAGGAACATGAAATCGTCATCGCGATGAATCCAGACTCTTTTATCCAAGATTTGGCAGATGTCGAACCTGGCGGGGTGTTCATGTATGCCGATGACATCAAGTTTCCGGTTACCCGGGAGGATATTGTTGCATACCCGCTTCCTGTCACTCAACTGGTAAAAGTATCCGATGCTCCCTCTAATCTGAAGAACTATGTCGCTAATATGGTTTATGTTGGCGTGTTAGCACAGATTTTGGGTATCGATCTGGATAGTATCCAGCAATCATTGGATTTCCATTTCAAAGGAAAGCGTAAACCAATCGAATTAAATTTTAGCGTTGTTCAACTGGCTGCTGCTTGGGCGGCAGAGAATCTTGAGAAACGAGATCCCTATCATGTGGAAGCCATGGACGCGACCCATGATTTTATCATGTCGGATGGAAATACAGCTGCTGCGTTAGGATCCATCTATGGTGGTTTGAATTTTATCGCCTGGTATCCGATCACACCAGCCACCAGCCTGGTCGAAGCATTGGAACAATACCTACCTATGCTGCGTAAAGATCCACAAACTGGGAAGAATACCTATGCAATCGTCCAAGCCGAGGATGAGCTGGCAGCCATCGGAATGGCAGTGGGGGCTGGATGGGCAGGCTTACGAGCCATGACTTCCACATCAGGCCCTGGACTAAGCTTGATGACCGAGTTTGCTGGATTGGCATACTATTCAGAAGTTCCGCTGGTGGTCTGGGATGTCCAAAGGGTGGGACCCAGCACAGGTTTACCAACCCGAACTTCACAAGGTGATTTAACAATGGTCAATTATCTCGGTCACGGGGATACCCAAAGCGTAATCCTCCTGCCCGGCTCAGTCAATGAGTGTTTCCAATTCGGATGGCAAGCTTTTGACCTGGCAGAACGGCTCCAATGGCCGATATATGTCCTCAGTGATTTAGATTTTGGGATGAACCAATGGATGACAGAACCATTTGAGTATCCCGATCGACCACTGGATCGAGGTAAAGTCCTTTGGGAAACAGACCTAGAGGAATTATCAGGAAAATGGGCTCGATATAAAGATGTAGATGGAGACGGTATTCCATATCGCACAATCCCAGGCAACCATTATCCTGCGAGTGCATGGTTTGCTAGGGGAACGGGTCATGATGAGAAGGCTGTTTATACTGAGGATGGGGGTGAATATGAGCGCAATATGGCGCGCTTAAAGAAGAAGTTTGAAACTGCAAAAACTCTGGTGCCAAAACCCATCGTAGATACAATGAAGGATGCAAACATTGGTATCATCGCTTATGGTTCCACTTTGCCTGCAGTCCAGGAAGCTCGCCATTATCTGGCAGAGAAAGGACTGCAGACAGATTTACTCCAGTTGCGAGCAGTCCCTTTTACCGAAGAAGTAACAGATTTTATTTACTCCCATGAACGGTCATACGTGGTAGAACTGAATCGTGATGGGCAGCTTCATCAATTATTATCTTTAGAATATGCACCTGTTTGCGCGAAGTTATTCTCCGTCGCTCATCTGGATGGCTTATCTATGACAGCTCGCTTTGTTGAAGATAAGATATTCGAGGAGGAGGCCAAGAAATTATGACGAGTCAAACCAAAAAATCCCGGGGACAGTTGAACTTAGCTGGATTGTCGAAATCCGATTACAAAGGTAGGCCGACCACCCTTTGCCAGGGGTGCGGACATAATTCCATTTCCAGCCAGATCATCGCTGCTTGCTACGAGCTGGATATCAGGCCAGAAACGATTATCAAATTCAGCGGAATTGGTTGCTCCAGCAAGAGTCCAGCTTATTTCCTTGGGCGGTCTTTTGGATTTAATGGCCTGCATGGGCGCATGCCCTCATTGGCAACTGGCGCAATGTTCGGTGATCATAATCTGATTGGGATCGGCACCAGCGGGGATGGAGATACTGCCAGTATTGGTATGGGCCAGTTCAAGCACATCATGCGCCGCAATCTTCCTTTTGTTTACATCATTGAGAACAACGGTGTATATGGTTTGACGAAAGGACAATTTTCAGCGACCGCGGAACCTGGTCTAACTCTGAAAGGACATGGAACAAATCAATACATGCCGATTGATATCGCCTGGGAAGCGGTAGTTGGAAACGCGACTTTTGTGGGACGTTCTTTTGCTGGTGATCCCAAGCAAGTCAAGGAATTGCTGAAAGCAGCATTAAGCCATGACGGAATTGCGGTCCTTGACATCATCAGTCCATGTGTGACGTTCAATAATACCGATGATTCTATGCATTCCTATGCCTGGGGTCGCGATCATGAAGTTGCACTGCATGAACTTTCCTATGTGCCCCCGCGAGAAGAAATCCTGGTGGAATATGAAGAGGGTGAAGTGATTGACGTCATCATGCACGATGGCTCATCAGTCGTTCTCAAGAAGCTTGAACGCGATTACGATCCCACTAATCGCAGCCGGGCGATCCAGCTGCTGGAAGAAGCCAACCGGAACAACTGGTTGATCACAGGATTGATATACATCGATACCCAACAACCATCCTTATTTGATTTTTATAATCTTCCGGAAACTCCACTGAACCGGCTGACCCCAAGCCAGATGAGACCAACCCCCGAGACCATCGATCAAGTCAATGCTTTGATGTTTTAAATCGCTGAATAAAATCTGATCTGCAGCCTTCGCAGGATCAGTAATCTTTCCCTCCTGGATGTATGCACCTCCCGGGAGGGATTTTTATTTTTCCGGAATGAACTTGGGTGCTGCCTGTTCTTGAGATACTTATAAAAAAAATCTATGCACATTCATTCTGGAAGGAGAAGGTTTAAAATGAACGAACATATTTTTATGCTGGGAGTGCCTTGGGAGAAAGGTGCAAGTGAGCTCCCAGAGACGATCGTTCAGAACTTTGATATCCAATAAATTACACTGAGCCCATTCCTTGATTACCTGAGCACTTCTACAGCCAGTTTTGGGAGGACTTCAGCAGCTTTCCCGCGCACAGAGTAACTGGCCATCGGTGTCAGCAGGGTGGTTTGGGGGTTGATCTCCACTACGGTCGCCCCATTATTTAGGGCGATGAAGGGCAGCGAAGCCGCTGGCTCAACCAGGGTGGAAGTACCGATGGAAATGAAAACCTGGCAGGCGTTGACTGCTCGCATCGCATTGTTGAGTACTTCTGCTGGCAGGCTCTCTCCAAACCACACCACATCGGGTCTGAGCAGTTCACCACAGTGGGGGCAGCGGGGAGGTGTTCCGGTGGTTTGGGGTGGATCTGTTATCAATCGATTTTCTTGCGAACACTTCGTACGAAAGATATTTCCATGCAGCTCAATAACTGCTTTGCTCCCTGCTAATTGGTGAAATCCATCGACATTTTGGGTGATTAGCGTAAATTCCGGAAAGTAATTTTCCAGGTCAGCCAGGGCATGATGACCTGAATTTGGAAGTGATTCAGAGATTAATTTCCTCCGCCAGGCGTACCAATCCCAGACCAGTTTTGGGTCGTTTTGAAAAGCCTGGGGGGTTGCCAATTGGAGCGGATCGAACTGAGACCATAAACCGGTTTGCGCCTGTCGAAACGTGGGGACACCGCTTTCTGCGGATATTCCTGCGCCAGTCAAAACAGCTACATTGCTGCTTGCACGCAGGATTTCAAGCATTGCACTCGAAAATTTTTCCGTTGAAGCTGCCATATCCGAGCCAGTTTCATCAATCTTGTCGGTATTTTTTCCAATAACGCTGGATACCTAATAGGGATATTTCAACCGGGTTGGCTGTTTGATACACTGCCTGGTAATCAGCTTCGATCTTATCAAATTGAGATCTTTCGGCTTCCCACTCGAGAAACTCCCTTTTTAATTCCTCCGGGGGCAGCTCTCGGGGCATAAACTTCTCCATCCATGCTTCAACATCATCGAGTGCTCGTTCAATTGCGTCCAGGTGCCAATCAATGTCGGAAAATATACCAAAGTGGGTTGGGAGAATGTGGGTAATGATTTGCTGGCGGAGTATATCCAGGCTTTGCCGCCATTCGTTAGGCTGGAATTCTGGAGGAGGCATTGGCAGGCGCAGATGGCGTGCGCCGGTCATTCTAACCCCACCGATATCCCCGCTGAAGCAGACCCCATCAAGTAAGTACGCGAAATGATGAGATGCATGTCCGGGTGTCTCCAATGTTTGGAAGATGAGCTCTTCGATTGCAATCAGGTCTTGATCTTTGTGAACCACCAGATGAGATTCAAGAACCGGCAGGAATTCTCCCCAGAGCAACCCCATTTGTTCACCATAAATTCGGGCGGCACTGGAGAGCAGCTTTTCCGGATTGAGCAAGTGCGGAGCACCGATCGGATGGACATGGATGCGCGCGCCTTGTTGGGCAAACCAACCAGCTGCTCCGGCATGATCTAAGTGAATATGGGTAAGCAGTACATCAGTGATATCAGCTGGTGTAAACCCATGCTCACCGAGCTGGGCTTGCAATACCGGGATTGTCGAACCCGGTCCACACTCTACCAGCGCCGCGCCCTGATTATGGGGGATCAGGTAGCTGGCAATTGCGCCAGGAACCCCCCGAAATTTCAGATCAAGAGTGGAGATGAGCTCGTTATTGAATTCAACCATAGGTGCGTTTTCTTTCATCGCAAGTGTGTAATGGGGATAAGTATACATTGATTTTAGGCGTATTTGCTTGGAGAAGATCGTCAAATATCCTTCTGAGGTTGGAATATTACATAAATCACTTGACAACCAAAAGAAATTAATATAATCTTTATGAGTTATCGTTTTTGCAAGGAATCCAGCCAGTTAAATGGGAGGTGCGGCTATAAGCCAATCTTAAATTCGAAAAGAGCCCTTATCTGAACGATCCATGAAGCTTTTCGACTGCGATGAAGGAGAGCAGTTGAGAGGTATTCAGGAATAATTTCATACACCCACCCAAATTAAGGAGATTAGTATGGCACTCGCACAAGTTGTATACCAAATTTCCACTGACAAAGACTTTGCATCTCGCTTGCAATCCGACCCGCAGGGTGCACTCGATGCACGAGGTTGGTCCTTGAGCAAAGAGGAAGTCGCATTCCTGCTGTCCACATTAAGACGCAATACTGAGGGAACTGAGATTCGCCGGATTGTAAAACCGCTTTTATATCAATGGTGGTGGAGATAGATTCACCGCTACAAGAACATATAAATTCAATACTCCAGCTGATTAAATCCAACTGGAATTTGCATGATGTGTGGCCGAATTTCAATTCAGCCATGCGTCTTGTGCTTCCTGAGCCAGGACTTGAAACCGATCAGCGACGGGATTCAAGTAGCTTGTTGACCTTACCTGGTCTTTGCTGTCAGGCAGCCGGAAAGGGGCTGGAAGAGACAAATGAGATCAGTGCAGCCTGGCTGCTCCTTTATACAGCTGCCCATACCTTCGACACCGTGGAAGATGGGGATTTAGATCCACAAATTAGAAGACTTGGCGGTGCCGGACCAGCCATAAACGTTGCCACTGGCCTTTTGCTCAGTGCCGCCATTATCTTGAATTCTCTCCGTAAGGAAGATGCTTCCCAAGGTCCAGCAGGAAACATGGCGGCGGATTACCTGGATACTATCCTGGTAATGACCAGTGGGCAGCATTGTGACCTTACTCTTCCCCAAATAAACTTAAAACAGTGGTGGCAGATAGCAGAGGCAAAATCGGGAGCTTTCTTCTCCCTGGCATGTCGATCTGGTGCCCAGCTTGCAAAGTGTGATAAAGCGAAGGTTAATTCCTACAGTGATTTTGGTTTTCATCTAGGGCTTATGCTGCAGATACTTGACGATTTGGAGGATTTCCAGATCTACCTTGCATCAAGGGAAAGTCTAGTCCCTGGTATCCTGCGAAAGTCATTAGCCGTTGCTTATGCAGATAGCGTGCTGGCTGAAACAGAAAAAAATAATCTATCTCAATTAATCTTGGATACCTCTCCACAGCCTGAGGTGGGAGATGAGATCATCGATATATTGGACGGTTGTGGAGCTGGATTGTATATGCTGGCTGAGTTAGAAAAACATTTTGATCTTGGGATGGCATCGCTGGTTGAGGCACAACCCGCACCTCCAGCTGGAGAAAAGCTTGAAGCCATAATTCGTGCTCTAAAGTTGGATTAAATCCGGAAGTATCCATAGGAAGTTTGAGACGAAGTGGGGTTAGGTTAGGACAAGCGGGGGTTGATCTTTCCATTATTAATTAATTTTTCCAGATTATCTAGATAGAACTGACAGAATTGTATGGTCGCAATCCTGGCGGGATTAGAAAATCACCATTTGTGCTACAATAAAAATCGGATAATTAGGTGGAGGGTGTGTAAACCTTGTTAACTTCACAACGCTGGTGGAGAAGTTTTCCATTTATACTGGCGCTCATTTCACTTCTCTTTATCGGGTGGAGTGCCTTTTTCGTGATCTCCTATCCTCATGATGGCATTCTCGGTTTTAGTCAAAGTGGTGTAATCCGGGAATTAGATGACTTCGGTAGAGTGGAAAACCAGCTTGAGTTAGGGGATAGGATCGCTTCAATTGATGGAGTTCCTTTCCTAGATGCGGTTCCATTTTATGTAAATAAAGCCCCTGGAGAATCGGTGGACTTTGTTGTCATCCGGAATGGTGAAGCGATCACAATACCTGTCAAGCTCAAAAAACCTGGCATTGAGTTAATCATCGAACTGGTTGGCATACTAGTGTTAGCTTTGGTATTCTGGGGTATGGGCGTTGGTGTTCTCACCTTCAAACCCGGTGATATAACCTCAAACCTGTTCTTTTTATTCACCCAGGTTAGCGCTTTGATGCTGGCAAGTGGAATGAGTTCATCGGTTGGCCCCCCAATCGTATCCAGCATTTTTAACGCTCTGCTGTGGTTGATTGGTCCAATAACTGTACATTTACAT